>JAYVSP010000439.1:0-15207 GCA_043775215.1 Planctomyces sp.
TCTGACCTCTGACCTCTGACCTCTGACCTCTGACCTCTGACCTCTGACCTCTGACCTCTGACCTCTGACCTCTGACCTCTGACCTCTGACCTCTCTGACACGAAGCAAAGCCCGATCGCACCGGATTGCCTTCGTGAATTACAGGTCTTTGCACTACGTCTTCCAGACTCGCTCAAATCAATTTGCTCATGCAGTGCAAAAAGACCCTGAGTCACTGGGACAGGCCCAGTAGAAGGAAGAGAATTGATGTGCCATGAACGACGACTCTCATTTTCGTAATCATCAGAACCGAATGCGAGTCGCGGGAGCGACGTCGCCTACGCGAAGAGCGATCTGCACTCGGATGGCGTGGACATCACTCGTCGGTTGCCTTGCCAATGTGTTGTTAGTGACGAGTACGTTATTTGCCGATGCCGCCACCGCGCGGTTTTACGATCAACTCCGACAAAGGAATCTCTTCAGCCTTGTCGAGGCCGATTGTTTGCAGCGATTAGCCGTGCGGTCGCTCAGCGATCGTGATCGAGGTGACCTCGTCTTAGAGTTGTCGCGGACTTACGCCGCACATGCGTGGTTGACCGTCGGGTCGGAACAAGACGATTTGTGGAGCCGCGGAAAGCAGGTGCTGGCGGACTACCTCGAACAAAACCCACGTCCGGCGCGGCGCGAACTGTTTGACGTGCAGTTGGCGTTGATTGACTTGGGTCAAGCGGAATGGTCGCTAGCTCAGGCAGAATTGCGTCCAGATGATCGTGTACCGCGACAGCGCGGCTTATCGGCGGCTCAGGCGGCGATTGATCGGCTGACTCGGTTGGAGAAATCGGTTGGCAAAGAGGTCCGACCGGCGGCGCCAACATCCTCAAACAATCGCTCGGGAGCAGACGCTGCCAGCGAGATCCCGTTGACTCTCCACGAGCGGCGCGCGTTGTGGCAACAGGTTCGTTTGAGGCTGGGTATTGCGCGGCTCGTGCAGGCCAAGTTGTCGCCGACTCCAAGCGCTGATCGGGCAGCGGCACTTGTTGCGGCGGATGAGTGGTTGCTGCCGCTCGCGGCGGCGACGAGCGGCGAGCGGGTGAATGTGGAAGGACAACTCGCACTGGCCGAGATTGCTCGGCTGCGAAATGATCTCGGCCGCGCGGCCGCTCTACTGACGACGATCGAAAAAACGCTATCCGCTGACACGCCCAATGATCTGCGGGAACGACTTGTCATCGAGCGAGTCCGCTGGTGGCTCGCCAAAGGCCAACCTGCGGAAGCCGCGAGTTTCTTGATCGAGCAGCGGCAAGAGGCAGGCGGCCGAAACTCGACGTCCTCAGGGCAATCGAACGTTACTCCATCCCACGAATTGGCCTATTGGCAGATCGCCGTCGAACTGGCCTTATGGCGAGTTGCATCCGCACGCGGCGATGCAGCGCTGGTCAAAGATCTTGCCGAGCGGACCCAGACGCAGGTCGCGAAGCTCGAACAGAAGTCCGGCGGGTACTGGGCCTCGCGAGCAAGATTCGATTGGCAAGCGGCTCGTGATACACAGAAATACGGCAGCCAATTAGTGGCTCTGATCACTCGCGCACGAAATGCATTCGCCGATGGCCAGACAGACGAGGCACTCGCGCTTTACGACGAAGCCATCGCGGCGGCGAAGGTGGCAAAGCACAACCAATTGCTGCTCGAATTGGCCGACACCCGCGCCTCGCTGCTGTTTCAGGCTCAGCGGTTCGACGAGGCGGCTGCCGCGTTTCGTAAACTGGCCGATGCACCGCGCCACGAACGCTCGACGGCCGCGCACCTGCTGTGGGCCTTTTGTTTGGGAAAGATCTTCGACAAGCAACCGACGGACGAACATCGCACGGCCTTCGCACAGTCGTTGCAATCGTTGATCGAACGTTACCCGGCCGAATCGGAAGCGGCCGAGGCCACGTGGTTGCTCGGCCAAATCGCCGAGCGGCAGCGGCACTTCAATGACGCAATGAAATTGTATGCCTCCATTCCCGCGAAGCACGCACGGCGCGACGACGCCTGGGCCGCGATCGCACGCTGTCACGAACGACTCATCAAACAACTGCGAGCCGATCAGCAGCCGACGGCTGACGCCGAAGAGGCTGCGATTTCCCAATTGGTTCCGGCCGCAAGGGCGGTCTTAGACCTAAAGAGCAGTGAGGCAAATGGGCCGCAAGCAGAGTTGCTGGTTCGATTGGCGCGACTGCTGATGGAGCGGCATCCACCGGATGAAAAATCTGCCGATCGGCTCTTGCAGTACACGATCGCCACGTCGAGTGCCGCCGAATGGCGCAAGGCCGCGGAGCAGTTGCGAGTCGTCTCCTTAGCGGGTCAGCGACGAATCGACGAAGCGGAGAAGCTGCTCGATTCGCTCGAAGAATCTGGGCCGGATGAGTTGCTGTCGTTGCTCGACGGTTTGACGTCAGTGGCCGCTGCCTGTGATTCGGGAACGCAACGTCTTGTCGCTGAACTGCAATTGCGGGCATTGCAAGATTTGGCCGTCTCGACACAGCAGGAGCTTTCCGCTGCTCAACGCTTGCGGCTGTGGCAAGTCCGCGCGGAAGCGTACGCCGCGACGGGGCAGACCACGAAAGCCATCGCCGCATCGTTGCAACTGCTGGAGAAATTGCCGCGCGATCCAAAGCGACTCCGCTCAACTGCCGAGCTGAGCGAAATGCTCGAATCCAGTGACGGCAACAAACAGGCGAAATCACTGTGGCGACGGCTGGAAACGCTGCTGAAACCGGGAAGCGCGGAATGGCTCGATGCGCGCTGGCATGTGATCCGCTGCTGTCAAAAGCTCGGTGAACAGGCGGAAGCGGACAAGCTGCTGAAAGTCACAAAACTGCTGTACCCGGATCTGGATGGACCGGCAATGCGAGCGAAGTTTGATAGCTTGTAAGACGAGCGGCCAGCGACGGGTCAGTCAGGTAAGTTTTGAGTTGCCGCTCGGACAGGTCCATTTAATTGATGGCATATATGGACCTTTCCCCTTTTCCTGCTTTCCTCTTTTCCTGCTTTGTCCCCTTTTCCTGCTCCCTTTTCCTGCTCCAGTTATTGATGCGGCAGTCCTAACCTAAGCTAAGTGGCTTCTCGTCACGTCAGCGTATCGAAACAGCTTCGTTGATCCCACTCTGCATTCGACGATACCGAAAGAGTTCACCAAACGGTTGCAGAATCGTGTCCGCAACGATTGAGGACAATCTCGAGCCGGTGGGCGTTTCTGTCGTGCCGCCAAAGGCAACGGCCAATGATCACTTCGCCGCGATCGCGGCTTCGTGCGGCACTCCGAGCGTCTTGAGGAACATGATCAGCTTTTGCCGTTCTTCGTAGGACAGGTTGGTGAAGGCTTCCACGGATCGTTGGGCCTCGCCGTCGTGGAGGAGGATGGCGATTTCGAGCGTGTTGGCGCGGCCGTCGTGCAGGTACGGAGACGAATCGCGCACTCCCCAGAGCGGCGGTGTTCGCCATTCGACAATCGCAGCCCCCTCTCGGAGTGGATCGATGTCCGAAAGTCCGGTCTTGCGGAATTTCTCCAGCTCGGCTTTCGTCCGCCGCGGCGACTTGGCGTTCGCGACCGAATCGGCTGACGAACTCACGGGCTCATCGTTAATGGGCGTTTTCGGAGCGTAGTAAGCTCCCACACCGGCCAAGCCGACTCCAAGATCGTGCAACAACAGATCGCTAAAGATTCCCGCGACCGGCCCCAACACAGGACGATGGCACACGGCACAGCCCACTCGGTCAAACGCCGCCCGGCCCGCCCGGCGATGGTCATTCACACCTGGGTCCGCGGGAACATGCTCGCGCGGTGCCGCCAGAGAACTGACGAACGCGATCAGAGCCAGGCATTCGTCTTGGTTCAAGTCCAATCCCGGCGGCTGGTAGTCTGGTTTGTAGGGCAGCATTGATTGCGGATGCTCTGGAACGTGCAGGCCCAGTTCAATCGAGCACGCGGTCAAGGTGAAGTCCGCCAAGCTGGGAATTTGCGCCTTCCAACCAAAGCGGCCAATCTGGCCCTTCAGCCGCGAGACTCGACCGGTGACTTCCGGATAGTCACGGTAGGTGGACAACGCCGCCTCTTCGATGTCGTGGTCTGTGATGCGGCCGATCAACCCGGCCCCGAACAACGCGGTGGTGTTGCGAGTCGTCGTGCGAAAGCTCAATGCCCCGAAATCATTCCGATTCACTCCCGCCTCGTGCATGGACGACAGCTTCAGCTTGTTGAATTCGGGACCGTCCAGTCCCAGCGCGGCCGAGGCTCCCGGCATCATGCTGAACCACTGGTAGTATTGCTCGTCGGTCCCGAAGCGGTGGAAGACGGTGCTGCGAGTTTCCACCAGGTTCGGAGCCACCTTGCGCACCTGTTCTTTGAACTTCGGCAAGCGTTCTCCATCGGGATACGCGGAAGATACTGACAAGATGACCACGTTCTTGCTTTTCGGACCCGCGCCGCCGATCCCTCCCTGATTGTGACAGGCGACGCACGATGATTCGTTAAAAACCGGCCCCAGACCGTCACCGCCGTGGCTGCGCGGATCATTTGGAATCCATTCGCGCTCGAACAGCTCGCGCCCCACAGCGAGTTGTTGAGTCACGGCGTCCGGCTGTTCGATGTCCGCGGCCATTGCCGTCGTCTGATCCAAGAGGCCAAGCCAACTCATCGCCAGGATGAACGCAATGCGAGCCAAGAACCGCCATCGCATGACAAAGCCCTCCCGATGTGTGATTTGAACCGGACGACGAGCGCATCATGGCCAACAAGAGTCGTGGCCATTGAGACAGTGAGGAGTGTATTCGTCGAAGTTTCAAAAGACATCCCAACGGGACAGCGACGTCGATTGCTGGCGGACGGGTAGCACGCCCTGACCATCGGGAACGGCATGGCAATGGATTGGGTTGTTTCACGCCCTTATCAGGGCGTGCCACCCACTGCTATTCCTCGGAAGGAACTTCGTCAGCGCGGAGCAACTTTTGGCCGAGTGCTCGCACACGCAAAACCCGAACTTCCGACCCCACGATGGTGAAGATCAATCGATAGCGATTGCCGTAACGCGTTTTGAAGTACGTTTCACGAAGATCGCGTTTCAGCCGATGGGACTCGAGCGCAACGGCACACCCGCTCGCATCGTAGGACAACCGCTCCAACCGGGCGCTCAGTGATGCATACCAGTTGTCCGCTCCCTTCACGGATCGCGACAGCAGCCAAGCATAGATGCCATGGACATCGGCCTTCGCGGACGCCACCAGCCGAACCGGAAAATTCATCATGGCGGCAAAAGCTCAGGATCGCGGGGGGAGCTGGTGTTTCTGGCGGAACTCGGCATCGAAGTCTTCCCACGGTGTGCCGTGATCGCCCGCGTCCATTTCGTCGAGAGCTTGTTGAATTGCCTCGCAATCGTCGCCTTCGTCGCTGGTCACTAACGCCTGCCATTCTTCGAAGGCGTCTGCCGTCGATTGGTCAGTAACGATCAACTGCACGCGCGTGTCAGGTTTCAGGTCGACGGATGCCGCAGGCCGAAAGACTTCGCCATCAAACGTCGCTTCAAGCGTTCGAGTCATAGTTTTATCATAGCTCCTCAAGTCTGGACCAATTTGTAATCTACTCCCATCATCATGGGGAGGGCGAGGCGGAATTCGTTTAGGACTGGCGCAGAAATAACTGTCGAATGTATGTAGCCGAACTCGTGAGAGTTCGGTCCGAAGTCTCACGACTTCGGCTACGACAGTTATTGATGCGCCGGTCCTTAGAGGTTGTGAAACCACGACAATTCTCGCAAATGAGTTGCGAGAATTGTCGGATCGCAGTACGTCTCGAAAAACTGCCGCATTCGCCAAAGATTCGATGCCGAAAAGCCGCGCTGTTCAGGAAACGTCCGTTGACAGTACTTGGCCAGTTGTTCAAAAACTGCCTTGCCCCATTCTGCCGCTTGGACCTTACCGCTAATGAGTTCGCCGACCTGCGAATAGAGGTTTTCCGTCACTTCGGCGGCGATCTTGGCAGTCGGGCGGAGCGGGCGCCGCGAGAGTTACGCGAGCTTCGCGCAGAAGTAATCGGCTCCGGCCTTCAGCGCGTCGGACAGTTTAGACGGGTCTTTGCCGCCGGCTTCGGCCATGTCGGGTCGGCCGCCGCCTCCGCCGCCGACCACTTTGGCGGCGGTCTTGACGCAGTCGCCAGCGTGCAGGCCGCGCGCGATCAAGTCTTTGCTGACGGCGGCGGTGAGGGCCACTTTGCCGTCGATGAGTGCGCCGAGCAGAATCGCGGCGGGAGCGGCTTTGTCGCGGAGCAGGTCGATCATTTCGCGGATCGAATCGCGGGTCGCGTTCTCGGCGAGGTGCGTGATGATCCGCACTCCCCCGATCGTTTCGGCTTGCGCGATGAGTTGGTCGATCGCGCCGGCGGCGGCGTGGCTGGCGTGTTTGGCCAGTTCGCGTTTTGTGTCGCGGAGTTCGTCTTGCAGCGCGGTGATGCGTTTACTGAGTTCTTCCGGCGGTGACTTCAGCAGACCGCTCAGTTCTTTGACGAGCGATTCCGTTTGCCGAGTGCGTTCGAGAGCCTTTGCGCCTGTGACGGCCGAGATGCGGCGGACTCCTTTGGCGACCGGCTCTTCGGCGACCAGCTTGCAGAAGCCGACTTGGCCGCTGTTCGTCAGGTGCGTGCCGCCACAAAGTTCGATACTCCAGTCGCCCATCTTCACGACGCGGACATGGTCGGGGTACTTCTCGCCGAAGAGAGCCATCGCGCCGAGTTGTTTGGCGTCGGCGATCGGCATCAGCTTTGTTGAGACCGACGCTCCCTCGGCAATGCGGGCGTTGATTTCGGTTTCGATGGTTTGTAGTTCGGCGTCGCTGACCGGTTGATTGTGCGTGAAATCGAAGCGGAAAACGTCGCGGTCCACCTTCGAGCCGCGTTGCGTCGCCTGCGGGCCGAGCGTTTGCCGCAGTGCGTGATGCAGGATGTGCGTGGCCGAGTGTGCTCGACGAATGCCCGCCCGGCGTTCGGCATCGACGGTCGCGGTCAGCGATTGACCGATCTCCAGCTTGCCCCGTTTGAGGTGGCCGATGTGCAGCCAAATGTCGCCGTCCTTGTGCGTGTCGATGACCTCGAACGTGACCTCGTCTGTAGCGGAAGTCGCCAGAGTTCCGTCCGAACTCTGGCGCGTTCGGCTACAGGTGAGCATCCCGACGTCGCCGACCTGACCACCCGACTCGCCGTAGAACGGAGTCCGGTCGAGCACGATGCCCACAGGCGACGCATGGCCGACCTCCACCAGTTGGTCGACAAGCTGTTTCTCGGCAATGATCCCCACGACTTTGCACGGGGCACTCAGCGTTTCGTAGCCAAGAAACTCGGTGCCGCCGGAGGTCTTGCGGATCGCATCCAGCGGGCCTTCGGCCATGACCGAATCGGCAAACGCCCCCGTGCCGCTAATCACCTTGTGCTCGTTGACCAGCTTGTTGAACTGAGTGTGATCGACTTCCAAGTTGTTCCGCGCAGCGAGGGCATCGGTCAGTTCGATGAGAAAACCGTCGGTCTGATGCAGATCGAATGCCGCTTCGCCGGAGATAACTGAAGACCCTTGGGACTTCGCCGTCTCGACCAGCCGACCGAACTTCTGCACGCCGCGATCCACGATCGTCAGAAACTGACGTTCCTCCTCGCGAATGACGTTGGCAACTGATTCGACGGTTTGAGCGATCTCCGGATAGGCCGACCGCATCGCGTCGACGACCGCCGGCACGAGAGTGTGCAGAAATGGGTCGTGTCGTCCCAGCAGATATCCTTCCAACGCCGCGCGCCGCAGCAACAGCCGGACGATGTAGTTTTCCTTCTCGCTGCCCGGCAACGCCCCTTCGTGGATACAAAACGTGCAGGCTCGAACATGATCGGCGATGCGTCGCAACGCGCGCCCGTGCGGCGCGGCGTACTCGTATTTGAGGCCGATCGAATCGCCCGCCGCAACACACAGCGGCTTAAGGATGTCGATCTCAAAGTTGCTGAGCACACCTTGCAGCGTCGACGCACAGCGTTCAAGGCCCATTCCGGTGTCGATGTTTTTCTTCGGCAGCGGCTGCAAGTTGTTCGGCGGGTTGCCGACGCGGTTGAACTGCGTGAAGACGAGATTCCAAATCTCGACCGTCCGCTCCGAACCAGGAGGCAGGTAATAAATCTCACTGCACGGCCCACAGACTCCGTCCGGACCTTGCGACGGCGCGGACGCGGGCCAGAAGTTCTCGCTCTCGTCGCAACGCGTGATCCGATTCGCGGGAACTTTGACTTCGTTGTGCCAGATGTCATACGCCTCGTCATCGTCGAGGTAGACCGTAATGCTCAGTCGTTCCGGATCGAGGCCCAGCCATTTCTTCGTCGTCAAAAACTCCCACGCCCAGTGAATCGCTTCTTTCTTGAAGTAGTCGCCGAACGAAAAGTTGCCGAGCATCTCAAAAAACGTGTGGTGATACGCCGTGACGCCGACGTTCGAGATGTCTCCCGTCCGCAAACACTTCTGGCAGGTCGTGGCTTTCGTGAATTCGAGCGGCCCGATTCCCAGGAATTGATTCTTGAACTGGTTCATCCCCGCGGGGGTGAACAGCACCGTCTTATCATCTCGTGGAATCAGCACATCGCTGAGCCGCCGCGTGCAGCCTTTGGATTCAAAAAACGCCAGATACTTTTCACGCAATTCGTCAGTCTTCATGAGCAACCGCTGAGGCTTGAGGAGATATCAAATAACGGGCGAAAGAGTAGAGGAATCGGTTGCAAGTTGAGAAGGGACAACTGACGCGACGCGGAACGTCAAAGCTGGCGTTCCACGGCGGGAACGCAGGAGCGAGCTCAACGACCTAAAAATCTTCTGGCGTCAACGCATCCTGAGCCAAGTGGCGAATGGCGTAAACGACAACCCGACCTTCACGAATCCGAAACACGGCGCGATGCGTCTTGCGACTTCCGACACCGTAATGCATTTCATGAAGCTCAAACGGAACGACACCGTTTTCTTGAGCGAGTGGCCAACGTTCGGGATTGTGGCTGAGCAGTCGCAGTGCGGACTGAAACCCTTTCAGCCATTTTGCGGCCTGGTCTCGCGAGCGATGCTCAGCCCACCACAATGCCGAGTTGCAGAGTTCGATTCGAGCCTGAGGAGTGATCTCGACTCGAAATCTCATGTCACGATTCCAAGCTGCCGCCGAACCGCGTCAAATGCCTCTGCGATTGGCTGACACAATCCCGCTTCGTCCTCGTTCTCGCTTTGCAAAATGCCGCGAACCGATTCTTGGCGTTCTTGTTCGTGGCGCCAAAGTCGGACACACTCCTCAAGTGACAAATCGGGGCCGTCGGCAACTAATTGATGCCGTGCGAAATTCGTAAACTGGTCGAGTTCTTGCAAACGAGCTGCCATCATTGCTGCTCCCACGACTTGAATCGCCAAGGAATCTTGTAATCAGCCGTCGCGAGCCTGTCGATGTGAACCGTCCGCGTGCCGGTCACGCGGGCACCTGCGGCTGCACACCGCGCCAGCCGTAGCGATATGCCAGAAGCAACCAGCCGCCGGTCAGCCAGCAGATCGTGCGATCGTGGGCGGGCAACCGGTTCATCCACTCCCAATCGGGTTTCAGGATGACGCTGCCGTTCATGCGCATGCGATTGCCGGCAATCGGATGCTCGACGCGGATTGGGTCGCCGCTGAGCAACGCCTTGACGGCGGCTGAATAATCGAGACCGACAATGTGACTGATGCGTTCCATTTGCGGTTGCGGTTGACTCACAAAATCTTCGTACCGCGTCCGCAATGACCGGCTTCGTCGAAACAGGCAGACGATCATCGACAGGATGTTGATGAAGGCCCAATAGCCGACCGAGTACCACACCGGACGAGCCTTGATCGCCGTTTGCACACCTTGCTTCTTGTCTGCTTCTAGTGACTTCTTGCGTGACCAAGCGACAGCGCGCGCATCGCGAACCAAATGCACCAGCCGCAGGTCGATGCCGCTGAGATGTGCCAATAATGCGCCCCGCACCGGGCTTTTCGACGAGTCCACAATGATCGATTTGCCGCTGGCTTCGGCGATCGCCCGATACAGCCCTTCGGTCTGGCACAGGTAAGCCCGGAAATCGTCCGTCCGCGCGAATTGCTGTCGTAACAAGCAGAAGATATTTCTCACGCCGAACCACCGAAAGAGCTCGAATTTCTTTTGCAGGGCGACGTAGCCAGCCACGGTTGACTCGGGACAACGGCGTTGCCATGCCTCGCGAACTCGTGTCCAGAATCCGCACTCAGTCCCTAACTTGCCGCACGCACAGACTTCGTTCGACGACCAACCGGCGCTGTGCAGGTTGACCAACTCGCCGACGCCAACCACTTCGGGATGACTGGCCAGAACTGTGTCGAGCAACGTCGATCCGCTGCGACCGGCTCCCATGATGTAAATCACGCGGACGGGCAAATCTGAGGCGGATGCGGACGGCGTGCTCATTCAGCGAACTCCACAAGGCAGACGATGTTTCTATCCTTTTCATCGGTGGTAGCCTGGAGAAACTTTGAGGATTCTGCGGGCGGAGTCGGACAAAACTTTCCCGCCGACCCCTCACTCTATCCGATCGGCAAATTGTGCCGGTGAGTCTGGGGCGCACGACGCACTTTGTGAATTGAGTTAGGCGGCGGCTGGGGTTGGGGATTTGTAGTTTCGGGTGCCGGTGGCTTGTCGAGGGCGGTGGAGCCAGTAGGTGTCGAGAGGAGCGGTGTCGCAGAGTTGGTCGGCGCGGAGTTGCAACAGGGCTTCGCCACCCTGTTCGGTCCAGAACTTTTCGCTTCCTTTCACGCGGCGGCTGACTTGTTTGACCGTTGATTCGATGTGGCTGGAAGTGATCGGCAGACCCATTTTGCGGTACGTTGGGTAGTTCATCCGAGACTGTTGGTTGGTCAGGTATGTGATCGTGTCGGCGATGATTTGGCGCGGGTCGGTCTCGCTGGCGTTGGGCGGGGGCGCGCCGAGTTCGACCGCGCGGGCGGCCAGTTCCGCGATCACGCGAGTCACCTCCCCCTGCCAGACCCAGGTGATCCAGCGAACGTAGACCGGAGCTCCCTCTTCGCGCGAGCAGCCAGCCATCGCCGCCGAATACACATAAGTCAGCGCGTGAATGAAGTCCAACACCGGCACGAAGCCCAGGTGTTTGAAGTGACGTTGCCAGATGCCCCAGTTGGTGGAACTGCCATCGGCGATGAATACCTTCAAGATCGCGGCCACGAAGCCCAGCGACCAAGCGTGTGCCGCGAGCTGTTTGCCGAATGTCTCGGCCTTGGCCAGTGAGGCGACCACATCGCGGCTCAACACCACTGGTGGTTCCGCGACGACCGCCTCGCGCGCGGCGGCCACGGCATCGTTGGGTGGCGCGCTCGGCGGGGAGGATTTCGCTCGTGAAGATTTCCTGCGTGAGGTCTTCGCTCGTGAAGACTTCGCTCGTGAAGATTTCGGCTGCGTCGGAATGACACTCGTGGCCTCGGCGCTTGTCGGATTAGCACTCGTCGGAATGACACTCGTGGCCTCGGCACTCGTCGGATCGGCACTCGTCGGATCGGCGGGCGTGGCATCGGACGCCAGCGGATCGGACGTTTCGACGCTGACAAACGTCTGTCCCTTGGGGACGGCCCCGTGGATTTCGCGAGTCACTTGCTCCATGCGAGCCAAGTCCAAGAACGTGTCGGGGACTTGCGGGCAGGGGTCGGAGTCATGCGGATTCGCTTCCAATTCCAAGAGCGCCCCGACCTTCGTCTCGCACCAATGTGACTTCGCGTTCTCGGGCAAGTCGCAGCGTTGCAGGCGTCCACCATCGGTCGTGACACAGGCCACGGCGGGAGGCTTAATCCCTTTCGGAGCCGCCAGCTTCTCGACCAGCGGCAACGCCTCCCAGTCGGCGATCGCTTGCTCACGCTGGGCCACCCGTTCCTGCCCGATCCGCTCCGTCAGCCGCTCCACACGCTTGACCGTGAGTTCCACTTCCAGCGTCTCGGCGACACTGTCCTGAGCCGACTCGAACGAACCCAGCTTGGTCCCCAAATGCACGGCCTTCCGCATCACCGCCGGCGACAGGTCTTCGTCAACGTGCAGGCCCAATGCTTTGGACTGAGGGAAAAAAAGCCTTCCGAGATTGGGGAAGGTATGCCTTCGGTTCTTTCCACGAGACGTTCCCCGCCTCGGTTTCCAAGGTCCGATTCGCGGTGATCAGACCGGTCGCCTCCTCCCCCGCCTCCGTTCGCAAGGCCCCTTCCGGGACATCCGTCGCTTGCTGGGAATTCGTCTGCTGCATCATCAACCGCATGAACTCATGCCCCACCTCGCGAGCATCCGCCTCAATCTCGACAAACTTCGTCCCCCACTCCGGACAGCCCGCCTGGCCATACACCAACGCCCGAGCCTCCCCCGCCAACTCCACCAATCGCTGCCGCACTTCCGGCGTCAACTTCGATTTCCCCACCGTTCGAGTCGCCATCCCTGGACCTCCTCTAAAAAGACTCCTCCGAAATCGAACTCCGTCGATTTCCGCCCAACGACTTCTACTCCAACAACCATTCTGCGCAAAGTGCGTCGTGCGCCCGTGAGTCTGAACAGTCGAAAAGCGGCCTCGACTCATCATCAGAATTCACTTATCACTCCGCCCCTTCCGGAGCCGGCCTGCGTCGGTTCCTTGAGCACGTCTGCAATTCTCCCTTTCCCCTTTCAGCACGCCTCGGAGGCACGGATGCCGCCGCTCGCTGTTGGTCAACGTTCGTGGTGGCGCGATTTGCGCGGGGTGATTTTCCCGGCGTTGATCGTGTTGTCTATTGTGGCGTTGGTCACTCCACTTCCCCCGGTGTTGATGGATCTGCTGCTAGCCGGCAACCTCACGCTGTCGGTGTTGATTCTGCTGACGACGGTTTACGTCGGCCGGCCGCTGGAGTTCAGTTCGTTTCCCGCGTTGTTGCTGGGGACGACACTGGCTCGGCTGGTGTTGAACGTTGCCTCGACGCGATTGGTGCTGACGCGCGGCGGGACCGATGGCACGCAAGCGGCCGGACAAGTGATCGAGACGTTCGCAAAGTTCGTTGCCGGCGATCAGATCGCGGTGGGTATCGTCATCTTCCTGATCATCGTCGCGATTCAGTTTTTGGTCATCACCAAGGGAGCAACTCGGATCAGCGAAGTGGCTGCGCGATTCGCCTTGGATGGACTGCCCGGCAAGCAGATGGCGATCGACGCCGATGTTAACGCTGGCGCGATCACACACGAGCAAGCTCGGCAGCGCCGTGACGATCTGATCCGACAGGCCGACTTCTACGCGGCGATGGACGGAGCCAGCAAATTCGTACGCGGCGATGCCGTGGCCGGCTTGGTGATCATGGCCGTCAATGTCATCGGCGGCCTGTACATGGGCGTGTTTGAAAACGGCCTGCCGATCGGCGAGGCAGCCGATATTTTCACTCGGCTGACGATTGGCGACGGGCTGGTCTCGCAAGTTCCAGCGTTTCTGGTGTCGCTGGCGGCTGGGTTAATCGTGACGCGGTCATCGTCGGAGAGCGATCTTCGTGGCGATGTGGTCGGGCAGACGTTTCGACATCCCGAAGCGCTCTTTTTGGCGGCTGGCTTTCTGGCGGCGATGTCATTCACCGGACTTCCAGCCATGCCGTTGCTGGCAATGGCAGCGGGTTGTGCGATGGTCGGCGTAATGCTTCGCAAGGCGATTGTTCAACCCGTAGAACCAGATAGTAACCCGACGCGTGAGCGAGTGGCGCCGGCGACAAAACCGGCTGCCGAACAAAAGCCGACATCGAAACTCGAAGATCATCTGCGTGTCGATCCAATGGAACTGACGATCGGTGGTGGCCTGGTCACGTTCGCTCAGAACGGCAATCTGCTGTCGAGCATCTCCGACGTTCGCAGCCGCATCGCGCAAGAGTTGGGCATGCTGCTGCCGAAGATCCGCGTCAAAGACAACATCCACATGGAGCCGTTCGGCTACGAGTTCAAGATGCGCGGCATCCCGATCGCGGCGGGCGAAGCGCGAGTCGATCAGCTCTTGGCCGTGCGTACGTCATTCGTGATCGGCGAAATGCCCGGCGAGCGCGCCGTTGAACCAGCGACCGGCCGGCCGGCAATCTGGATTGACCCGGCTCAGCGCGATCGTGCGGAACTGCTGGGGTATCTCGTGCAGAATCCGACGGACGCTCTGTTCGCACATCTGCATGAAGTCGTCCGCGAACATGCGGCCGAACTGCTCACAAGGCAACAAGTCCATGCACTACTCGACAACTGGCGGCAGACCTCGCCGAAGGTCGTCGAGGAGCTGATTCCCGGACTGCTCAAGCCGTCGCAAGTGCATCAGGTGTTGGAAAACTTGCTGCGAGAACGGGTGCCGATCCGCGACCTGGAGGCGATCTTGGAAACGCTCGCCGATTTCGCGGAACACACGAAGAACCCAGTTCTGTTGACCGAATACGTCCGTTCGGCTCTGGCCCGTACAATTTGCCAGCGTCATCGTGACGAGCAACGTGTGCTGCGCGTCGTGACACTCGACCCCGATTTAGAAGACGTGATCGCGGCCGGAGTCGGATTCGGCGACACCGCTCTGATCGTCAAGCTGTCCTTGCCGACAATTGACGCCGTGCGAGAAGCGTTGTCCTCGACGCTGTTGGCGACCGATGCGACCGTGGTGCTCACGACATCATCAGCCGTACGGCTCGGCCTGCGACATATCACCGCTTCAGCCTTTCCACGTTTGTCCGTTTTGAGTTTGAACGAGATTTCCCGTGACACCCAGGTGGAAGCGCTCGGACAAGTTTCGCATGTGGTCGGTAAGTTCCAGATGGCGTCCGTGGGACGTTGATTTGAAATTTGAAATTTGAGGATTCCTATGTCTGACGTGCATACCTTTCGAGCCGCATCCATGTCCGAAGCGATGCGGATCATGCGGCGAACACTGGGTGAAGATGCGGTGGTCGTACAAACGCGATCGATCGCGCAGCGTCGCCTATTACCGTGGTTGAAAGCCAAGCACGAGATCGAAGTGACCGCGCGACATAATCCGGTGAAATCGGGCGCGCGCGCTAAACCGACGGTGGCGGCGAATCAGAATTCCCAATGTCCAAATCCCAATGTCCAAATCCCAATATCCAAATCTCAAGCCGTGAGCGGCACGGCGCTAGCCGCCGGTCGGCTGGCACAATCACCGGCGGCTAG
>JAYVSP010000440.1:0-9781 GCA_043775215.1 Planctomyces sp.
GGCATTTTGGGTCACAACTCGGCGGCCTGAAAAAGACTCCCGACCCCTTCAGCCCTTGTCGAGCGTCGAGCGTCCCAGTGCCGTGTCGAATTCGCTGATCGCTGGAATCAGCATGGCCACTGTCGTGAAACCATAGGCCATCAGCAGGGCAAAACACACGGTTAATGTATTGTCCAGCAGGAACGAGGTGATCGCATAGAAGGTCAAGAACGGCAATGCCCCGGCTGCCAAGGTGAGCGCGACCGACGGGTTCTTGTGCGTCAGCGACACATACAACCCGATACTCCCCACCAGAATGAAGATCAGGAAACTCTGGAATTGCAGGAAGAACGATGACCGAGCCTCCACCAGCAGGATCATGAAAATCACGATGCCGATGAACAGAAAGAACATCGTCCCCAGACTGTTTGCGATCGACGCCCGCGAACTGTCATAGCTGAAGCCCGCGTGCAGACCCAGCATCGCCGCAAAGCCCACCAGCGCCACGAAGCTCAATGTGATGTACGTTGAGTTCTCCGCGCCGACGCCACCGATCCACAACTGCCAGCCGATCAATAGCAACGGAATGACGATCAACTCCTTTGTATTGAACAACACGCCGCCGAGCTTGCCGAACACAAACTCTTTCGCCGAGATGTCCGTCACCAGCAACAGCTCCAGCGTTTTGGTATCACGCTCGGTGGTGATCGACGTCACCGCTTGAGCATTCACCAGCAGCAAGCTCAGCAATCCCAGCCCCACGAACGCGATGCCGGCCGGCGAGACAAGGCCCATCAGCGGTTCGCTGCTGCTCGCCGAAGACCACAACGACCACACAATGAATCCCGCAATCGCATAATACACCAGCTTGATCAACACCATTCGCCGGCCATACGCCCGAGTACACATTTCCCGCCAGATGACCGGATTGCTCCAGATGGTCCGGTGCTGAACGCGCCGCACCCCCGCGGCATCTTTCTCGGTCATTTTCGGCGGCGCGAACGAAGCTTGATTTGGATTCCACACGCGCAGCCGAAGGATGCTCACCCCGATCAGCAACAGGCTCAAACCAGCCAGTGCCCCGACCGAACGCGCCGCCACTTGTGAATACGCCAATCCGCCATGAGTCTCAAACGGTGACATCACCGCCAGCAACGCTCGATATGGATTCAGCAACCCGGCGATGCTCGCCACCTCCGAGCCTGTGCCCATCACCGCGACGACCGCCTCGATCACACCCAAGAACAGCACCAGTCCCAGCACGCAAACGGCCAACGTCTGAAACGTTTTGTCCCGCCAAAAAGCCACCAGTGCGCCCCACGCTCCCGCGGCCAATGTCGCCGCCGCGCATAGGCCAATCGACCACACGATCTGTTCCGTCGCGACGCCGCCCAGCACCTGAATCACGCAGAACACCGGCACCGACGTCGCCAGCAACACGAATGGCAGCAGCAAGCTCGCGAAGAGTTTTCCTAGAACCATTTCCGGGCTGCTCAAGTCGGTCATCAGCAGCAGAATCAGCGTTTGCCGATCTTTTTCCTGAGCGATGTTTCCCGCCGTGAAGAGCATGCCGAAAAACAATGCCAGCGTCAGTTGTAACAGCGAGAAAATTTGAAAGATCAAGCTGCCGAAGTGGGCGACATCGCCGAAGCTCCGCACCTGTTGCCAACCGAAGGTCGCCTGCCCGGCCGTATACATCAGCACGAACAACCCGGCGACGTATCCCGATCGAATCAAGAAATGCCGTACCCGGCGCGGTGCGGTCAAAGCCTCACGACTAAAAATCGGTCCGGCGAGCAAGGTCAGTCTCCTCTTGTTCTCTCACGCTACCCATCGTCCGAATTCACACTTCGGCGTCAGGCAACAGCCCCTTGTGTTTCATCAGTTGTAGCCACTCGTCCCGAGATTTCGTGCATTGGGCCAGTGCTTTTGCGAATCCGGGGCCAACGTGCAAGTCGTTGGGGATGTGGTCGTGTCCCTTGTCTTTTTCTGAACCACGACGCAGCCCAAATGACGCGATCAGGACGTCACCTTCAAGCACTCCGTAGATTTCGTGGGCTCCACCAGATTGAAGACTAACGGCCCCCAATTTCCGGATGATCTTCTGTGCGAGCTCCTTCGTGATAATGCGTGCCACTCAGTTCACCCTCCGGATGACTGCGGATAATGCCGCCTTTTGGCGACGTGGACCGGGGCCGAGTTGTGCTTCGGGCATTCGGCGTAGTAGTTGATATGTCGTCAGCAAGACATCTTTCAACGCTGCGAACGCTTCTTCTTGAGTTTCGCCAGAGGCGTTGATGTTTGCATCAAAAAACGTCGCCACGAAGTCATCGCCACTGGGTTGGATGACGACGGAAAAAGGACAAATGACCTCGAAGGGTTCCGGAGCAAACGTCGTCACGGGCACGACCGCCGTCAACACAGGCCACGGAACTGGCGACCGGGGACGTGAGACTGCGATGCCTTTCCGAGACGAGCGTTTTGCCGGTTTGGTTTTCGTCTTTGTGGGCATAAGTCAGTTACCAAGAAATTAAGTGGGAAGTCGAATGATCTGAAGTCTGGCGACGTCAGCGACCGTCTAGCGCTGTAGGATTAGTGATGACTCGAATCCGGGCCTGGACTTGACGTCTTTCGGTAAAGGTTTCCCACGACAAACACGGCTGCCAAACCTACCAAGCCTCCACCGCCGATCAATCCTCCCGCGAGCGCCTGCCCGTTCAGTCCCAAAACCACGGAAGTGATCAGCGCTAGAGCAACCGCACTCAGGTCCACAGAACTGGCCGCGGCGAGTTTCGTTTCGTTGGTCAGCCAGATCCTGAATCTCCGCTCCAACGACCCGTTGCTCCAACTCTCGTCGATGAGCCGCCTGCTTCTCCGCCATTGCGAGAATTCGTTCCGCGGCACCAGGAAGAATTCGCTCGTAGTGTTCAAGATGGCTGGGCAATGGCATCGGGCCGCGGTATGACGCCTCGATCTTGGCCAGAGTGGCCAACTGTGACGAAGTCGTCTCGGTACTGGTCTTCACGAGTACGGGCGGCGGCCTTCTTTTGCGTTTGCTCATCTTGCGAGAATTCCTTGGTGAAGAGACTGATCGCCGTATTCATGTCGTCACCGACCGCCATCCAATCACACCACAGCGCCTGCTCGTTGGACGGTAATCGGTCCAACTCGATTCGCCGAATTGTCGGTATCGGAAACAACCCGAACACGGACCCCACGCCCTGCCAGAAGCTCTTAGTTCCGAAAAAACGACTGAGTTCGGATTTCATGGAAACCTCCCGCTCATTTGAGGTGACTGCACTTGAGACCTTACTTTTGACGGATGTGGCTGTCTCTGTCCAGAGGTTGTTCATCGACGCCAGTGTCCGCTCCGGCCGCCGGATTTTTCCAGGAGTTCGATCGGGCCGATCGACATGCCGCGATCAACCGCTTTGCACATGTCGTAGATCGTCAACGCGGCGATGCTCACGGCCGTCAGCGCTTCCATCTCGACGCCAGTCCGGCCGTGAACGGTGACGGTCGCGGCAATCTTCACGGTCGCTTCATCGACCATTTCAAACTCAACCTGCGCGCTGTCCAGACCCAGCGAATGGCACAGCGGAATCAACTCGGCCGTCCGTTTCGTGGCCATGATCCCCGCCAACCGAGCAACCTCGAAAACGTCGCCCTTCGCGACCTGCCGATTGCGAATCAATTGCAACGTCGCCGGCAGCATCCGCACCAAGCCAACCGCGCGCGCCGACCGCAACGTGATCTCTTTCGAGCTTACGTCCACCATGCGGCTCGCGCCGGTTTCATCAAAGTGCGTCAATTCGGTCATCGCTACGCTGTTTCAATTGAGTTTGCGATGCTTCAAAGTCGGTCAAATCGCGATTGGTGCGATACTCGGATTCGGCCGCCTGCGCTGCCGATTCCAGAATACGGTCTCGTTCATGAGCCGGAAGTTGTCGCAACTCACGAGCAGTCCAACGAATTCGGCCGACGGTTGCTGATGAAGTAGACATAAGATCCAAGTTTTCGCGGTGTCGCAATTGAGTCTGATCAGGAATCGTTAACCACAATAATTACAATAATTGTCAAATCAATTCATTCGGCCGCAACCTCCAGCTTGATTGCGGGCTGTTTTCCGTCCGACGCGACCGTCACGGGAATGCTCCAGCGAACGGTCTTGAGTTTACAGACACCGCCGACTCCGTCGCGGCAGTATGAGAACGACAATGACAGCGACAACTTCGCCGTCCCCTCTTTCATCGTGAGCGGAATGCTGATCACAGCCATGTCGCCTCGCACCTCGGCGGTCTTTCGCACTTTGAGTTCTTCCGCTGCAATCAGAGTTTGCTCGCCAGTTGCTTCGAGTTTGTAGGTCACTTTCGCCAGCTTGTTGAGCTTGAAGCCGTCAGGCAATTTGAGGCCGATCTCGAACGTCAACGCCTCACCGCTGGAAACATCTTGCGGTGCGACCGCGAGTACCTCTTTACCCTCGATTGCGGCGAGTACTTCCTCAGCGGGAGGCGGCGGTGGCCGTAAACCGTCGATCTTCAGTTCTGTCACTTCGCCCGACTTTAGGGATGCCACCAAGATACGGTGGTTGTTGGTGTCGGCGATGAAGAGTTTATCTTTCGTGGCCGAGAGGCCGGCAGGTTCCGCGAGTTGTGCGGGAGCGAGGCCGCTGCCCGATTTGCCTGTGCCGAGAAACGTCGTGACTTTGCGACTGGCCACGTCGATCTTCTTCACTTTGTGGTTGTAACTGTCCGCCACGAACAGTGAGCCGTCGTGGAAGAGCACATCCAGCGGATGCTGGAAACGGGCTTTACTGCCGACGTCATCCACGTCACCAAATGCGAACAATGATTGCCCCTGCGGCAAGTCGGATGTTCCCGCCACGGTCGTGACTTCGCCCTTCGAGTTCAAACCGACTTTGCGAATCGCCGAGCCTTCACTGTCGGCCACATACACAAACTTGCCGTCACCGCTGATCCCTGATGGCTGAGCGAACGCAGCTTCCGCCAACGGGCCATTCAAAATGTCTTCGCGTCCGCTGCCCGCGAACACGCTGATCTCGTCCGACCCGATTTTGTGTGCCCACAACTGATGCGGCCCGGCCATCGCCACGAACAATGTTCCGTCGACAGGTGCGATCGCCCACGGACTGTTGAGCGCCGTCTTGCGAAGTTCTCCACCAGGTTCGCGGGTGTGAGCTTGCTGCCCCGTCCCCGCGAGCGTCGTCACTTTCTTCGCCTTTAAATCCACGACTCGCAGCAGATGATTCTCGGTGTCGGCGACATAAAGTTTGTCACCGACGAGTGCGGTTCCTTGTGGCCGGAAGAACGTCGCGGTCTTGAAGTCGCCGTCGGCCGAGCCCGCCGCACCGCTCCCCACGACATCCAGCAGCTTGCCCTCCAGCGTCGTGATCACCAGCCGATTGTGATTGCTGTCGGTGATGAACAGCCGGTGCGAGGCATCGTCGGCCAAAACCTTGCCGGGAAATCGGAGCGAACCCGGCTTCACTCGCTCTCGTTCCAGATCGAACCGAACGGGAGTTTCGTCCAGCGTCCCTTTGGCTCGGTGATACGCGATCAACTTGCCGACGATGGCATCCAGCGGTTCGCGATTTCCCTCGCCCGACACATAGCCGCAGTAGTAGCCCTCTGGGTCAACCAGCACGAGCGTCGGCCACGCACGCACACTGAAGTTCCGCCAAACTTTCATCTCCGCGTCGTTGATGATCGGGTGCTCGATCTCGTAACGCAGCACCGCCCGGCGAATGTTTTCTGAATCCTTTTCGTTGTCGAACTTCGCTGAATGCACGCCGATGACAACCAGTTCCTTCGGATACTTGTGTTCGAGGTATTTCAAATCGGGCAGGATGTGCATGCAGTTGATGCAGCAATAGGTCCAGAAGTCGATGAGCACGATCTTGCCGCGCAGATCCTTCAGCTCGATCTCGCCGGAAGTGTTCATCCACTCGATTCCCCCCGACAGCTCTTCGCCCGACAACTTGAGGCGGCGCGGGAACGGATTTTCGATCGCCTTGTCGTCGACCGTGTCGGCATCCGCCTCCGCTGCGGGCTTTGACGTTTTCTTGCTCTTGCCGGAGTTGCTTACCGGTGCGTCCGCCTTGGGGTCCGCCGCCATCGCGAGAGGCTCAAGCCACAGCGGAGAAATGCGCTGGCGGAACCAGGACGACGCCAACACTGTCACTACGGCCAGAACGACGATTCCCAAAACCGGCCAGCGAACCGCGGGACGAGACGGCAGTGACACGGGTGCAGCAGGATTGACCACGGGCTCGACGGAGAATTTGTCCGACATCGTAGGGAGGCTCCTTGAACGACCACGGCGGTCACGTCCTAGTCACGATTCCAGACGCGATCCCGCAAGCCGAAAGCATCCAGGTCATTCCGAGCGCCGTCAAGTTCGCGGACAAATGCGGCAACTTCATAAATGTGACTCGCTGAGTCCAGCGTTTCCATTTGACTTGGGCTCATAAGAGTCAAACTCTGGAAACGCCCGCGCCTGCGTAATCGTCACAATCGGTAAAGTAAGACAAATTGACAAAATGGGTAAACTGGTTAACATTGTGTTAATGGATGTTCGCGATTTTGAACATTGGCATTGCCAAATCTCGCACGGAACGGCCTGGAAGCCCTCAATGAGAACGAACCTGGCACGGGAGACAACCTCATGTTGATGCAACTGAAAGAGATCGGGAAACAACTTTGGAGCGATGAAACCGGAGCAGTGATCTCGGCTGAGGCAGTGATGGTCGCAACACTGGGTGTGGGCGGAGCAACCGTTGGGATGGATGCCCTGTCAAAATCCGTGAACGACGAACTGACGGAAGCCGCATTTGCCATCCGCAGCTTCGATCAAAGCTTCTGCGTCAAGAAGCGACAATCGGCCAGAGCCTGGGTTGCTGGTTCACAGTTTGAGCAAGTTCCCGTCAAAACCTCTCACGAGGAGCTCCGCAAATACCAAGACGAGAGGGAGGCTCAATTGCGGAAACAAAATGAGCCCCCGAAAAAGGAATCTCCGAAGAAGAAAAAAGAATCGCGAAAGAAAGACCGCGACGAAGTGGGCAACGACGATTAGTCCTCAAACCAGCGAACTCGTGGGGCAGGTTTGTAACCTGCCGCGCATAACTCACGGCGCTCCGGTGAAATCACCGACTCGCAACCTGCGTCCGCGTCCTCGTGCCGTCGTCATTCGCCTGACTTCAGTTGGCGAATCCACTGCTCAATTAGTGTCACGGCTTCCTGGTCGACGATATTGGACCCGACGTGCGGCATGCGGCCGAGTCCTGTTTTCTTCATGCGGTGCAGGACCATCGAACGCGCCGGATCACCGGGAATCAAGATGTGCGGGTCGTTCAACTCGAACAGACCTTGTCCCGGCCGAGTTCCCAAAGTGCCAGTTTCACCGAGCGGCAGGGTCGACAGAAGAATGAAGTCCGCGTTGCCGCCGCCCCATTTGCGGTGACAGTGGGAACAGTTCGCGTGCAGATATGACCGGGCGCGGGACTCGACGCTCGCGTGCGAGTCATGATAGTCGGTCAAACGCGTCAGAGCTTTTGGCTCAGACGGAAGAGGCTTCGTGAACACGCCCAGTTCGTTGAGGTGTTGCAACTGATTCTTCGGTTTGCCATCGCCGTAATCGAAGTCACGGTTGATCTGCGCGGTCGTGACTCCCAACGCGTATTTCGCGGCCATCGTGTGGCACAGCGTGCATTCGGCTCGGCTGGGGAAGTGCCACTTCTGTTCGCGAAGGCCCTTCGGAGCGGAGGCGTCTTTGATTTGGTAGACGCGATCGGCACCTTTCGCTTCGAGCAGTTCGGCATCCGTCTGCTCGTCATTCCAAACGTAGGTGTAGCCGTTCCAGACTTGAGCACCGTACTCGTCGTCATTGCCGGGCATCTTGATGTAGTGCAGCAGCCGAGTCTCCAATCGCCGCCGACTGGCGGAATTGCCCGGTTCAGTCTCCAGCGAAAAAGTCTTCACGAGCACTGTGCCATCCGGGAATCGCCAGCCGGGCACCGAACCGGGCGCAGGACTGGGATAAATGACCGTGTCGAATTCGATCTGCGAATCACCCGGCAGCGCGAGGAACCGGTCCTTGTAAGCACCGTCGGACCACAGTGGAGCGATCACGTCGTACGGAATGACTCCCGCCGCTGGCTGGTGATCTTTCGTAGATGCGAACAAGCCCGTCTCGCTCAGCTTGCGCGGGAATTTCTCTTTCGGCTCGGCGGTTGGTGGGAGGGGTATCAACCGATGCAGTCCTCCGCCGGCGAAGTCGAGGAATAGTATTTCGCCGTCCGCGTCGGTGATGATCTCGACGATACGAACTTGTGTGTCGCACAACTCGCGATGTTCGGTGACCTTCTTTGCGACCGAGTCATAACGCAGCATCCAGACTTTGCCCGTGTCGTAATCGCCGTAGATGTAGGCTCCCGTCAGTTCGGGCAATCGCTTGCCGCGATAAATCCAGCCGCCGGTTAACGAGCGGAAATCGGTGTGTGAGTGTTCGACGATCGGCGTCTGAAACTCGCCTGGACCCTTCGGCCGTTCAGGACGGAAGGGATGTGTTCCTTCGCGAACGCTCCAACCATAGTTTCCGCCGCGCTGGATCAGATAAACCATCTCCCACAAGTCTTGGCCGACTTCGCCCGCCCACAATTGGCCGGTCGGCGGATCAAACGAAAACTTCCAAACTTGCCGATGCCCGAACGACCAAATCTCACCGCGTGCCTTCGGATCGGCGGCAAACGGATTGTCCTGCGGAATGCCGTACGCTCGGCCAGCGCTCGGATGATCGACATCGATTCGTAGGATCGCGCCGAGCAAGTCGCTGATGTCCTGGCCAGTCTGCAACCCGTCGGCGATGCCGCTGCCATCGCCCGTCACGAGGTAGAGCATTCCGTCCGGTCCGAACCGCACACAGCCGCCATTGTGTCCGCCGGAAGGCCATTCGAGCAAAAGTTTCTCCGACCTCACATCAGCCAAAAGCGTCTCGCCGCGATCAACAGTAAGCCGTGTCAGCCGGCTGCCGTTCGGCGACGGATTGGCCGCATCGACCACCGATGTGACGTAGACAAATCCGTTTTTCTCAAACTGCGGATGTGCGGCGATCCCATAAACCGTCCGCTTCAGATCGACCACCAGTTGCGGCCGCGGCTCTTTGCTCGAAGCGTCGAAGACCCAAATTTGGCCGTGACGTCCAGCGACCAGCAAACGCTTTGATCCCGGCACAATACCCGCGGAGAGCGGCTCTTCCAGTTTGAGTTTGGGGTATGCCAACTCCAGCCGATACGGATCAGGCGGCTCCGGAGAACCAACCACCTTCGAGGTCGTCCACAGCGCCCGCTCGGCGGCAGCCGTGACGCCGATACCGGCGATGACCGTCACCATGACGCAGCAAACGAGGCGGCAACGAAACATTGGTCGAGACATCTTGCTTCTCCACGGCCTGTGTTGTTGAGGGTCGATGTAACCCGAAGCGTAAGCGAGGGCGGGCATTCCAGGACGCGATGAATTCAAAGTCTAGTGAATCTCCCGCCCTCGCTCACGCTTATTGAAGTTGCGCTGTCTTCCTGGCCCAAAGGGCAAAAACTCGATAGCCCAGGGCAGAGCGAAGCGGCGTCAGCCGCGTAGCGCCGCCCTGGGTTTGACGGACAAAACGTGGCAAGCCCTGTAGGGGCGAAACCAATGGATGTCTTTGGTCTCCGTGGAGTTTCGCCCTTTCAGGGCTTCTTATTGTTGTTCTCTTCGTCACCCAGGGCTTCGCCCTGGGCTATCGAGTTGCA
>JAYVSP010000441.1:0-6095 GCA_043775215.1 Planctomyces sp.
GTATTTTGACCTCGGTGTGTTTGAAGACCAGTTGCTGGCTGCAGTGCGCCTCAACGGGGATACGCCGCGTCCGGGTGAGCTGGAGTTATTGCTCATCGATTCCCAAACCGGGGCGGCTGAGAGTCTGCTGACCAACAGCAGTCTGCGTCTGACGGGAAGCGAGGATGACGTGCTGCAGGTGGTCGGCGACACGATCTATCTCACCGCGCATCTCATTGGTGGTGGAGTTGGCACGCAATTGTTCGCGTTTGATCGTGCGGACGGGCTGCGATTGGTCGCGGACTTGCCGCCTGGCCCGGAGAGTTCGCAGGTCCGCGATCTGTTCGTTGACGCGGCCGGTGATGTGTATTTCACGGCGCTGGTGCCTCGCCTCGACAACACCCTGCGAACCGACGTCCTGCGGCGGGAATTGTTTGTCCTCGATGCGCAAACGGGGGAGTTGCGGGCCATCCGTGCCGGGCAAGAAGTGACTGGCACTCCCGAACTCGTTGGCTCGACGGTGTACTTCAGCAGTCGAGTCAGCACCAACGCCTCCGATCTCTTATGGGCTTTTGACACGACCGGCGACGATGGAATTCCAAGCATCGGAGCGGTCACTCCTGTAACAGGCTCTGTCATAGGTACGGCGTTTCTCGACGCGAACGAGAACGGACGACGAGATGAAGATGAACCAGGGCGTGTGGGCGTAGTGATCTACGACGACGTGAACCGCAATGGACGGCGTGAAGCGTCCGAGCCGTTTGCGATCTCTCGTGCGGATGATCCGGCGACGACGTCGGATGAGAGCGGCAGTTACGTTTTTGCTTCCCTCGTTGCGGGATCGCATTTGCTACGAGAGCTTCCGGCCGATGGGTATGTGGCGACGTCGCCGCGCAGTTTCTTGCTCAGTGCCGCAAAGCTTTCTCCGTTAGCGATCGTAACCGTGGTCGGGGCAGGCCCACGGTTGGGATTGCCCTCCGTGATTGGTGACAACGTGGTCTATATCGATCGGAACACGAACACGCTGTTGCTCAAAGAGGGGGATCAACTCACGCGGGTGCTGGTGTCGCCACTGACTTCCATTCCCAACACGAGTGCGACGGTTCAATCGCTGGGGAGTGTTCAGGCTCAGGACGGCAGCAACATTGTCTTCACGGCCACGCTGACGAACGGTCGCGAGGTGGTCCTCCTTCTGGGCGACGATGGTAACTTGAAAGTCATAGCCAGTACGGCTGTTGCGCTCGCGACGGTGAATCCCAACGGAACGTCAGCGAATGTTTCTCTAGTGGATGTCGAGGGAGAACGCGTTCACGCGTTTGATTCCCTGAGCGTTGACGGCGGAAGCGTCGGCTTCTTTGCTAAGCCGAGCGCCGTGGCCGACGGTCGGTACTACTTGGGTGATGGCTCACAATTCTCGGTCTTTGACCATGCTCAGGTGGTGTTGGACGGAGACACGGAATTGTTCGTCGATCGGGTCTTAGACGGGAATCCTCCGACCATCCTTACTGGCAACGATGTGTTTCTCGACGAGGCGGCGTTGCAGGTTGAGTATCCTGGCCGTAATAGCGGCTGGACGATCAGCACTCGCAACGGCGATGTGATCATGCCGTTGACGTTCTTCTCTCGCATCGTCGATGTGGCCGCGTCGGGATTGAACGTGGCCTTCCGGGCGTCGAGCGCTTCGGCTCCTGATGGCGTCTATGTTAGCAGCCCCACCGAAGGCACGCGACTGTTGGTCGATTCGAGCACCGACACTGGCATTCCAGGTCTCGTCACGTTCATCCCACTGTATTTGTCGGCGACAGATACGACGGTCGTTGTGGGGCACCCAAATCGCTTCCCACAGAGTGGTCCGTTCAATATCAAAATCGGCGACGAAATCCTGCGAGTGACAGCCGTCAACGGAAGTGCATTTTCGGTGACGCGGGGCGTTGAGGGCACAACCGCTGCTGCTCACGTCGCTGGTGACATTGTGGCAGTCACGTTCAAAGCCTTTGGGGCAGTGGCCAACAATTTGGAGAGTTCCAGTGTGGCGATTGATGGTCACAACGTCGTCTTCATTGGCCAGGACATCAATGGCGGAATTGGCGTGTATGCCAACATTGAGGGTCAATTACGGACGATCGCTGATCGCAACAGCAACTTCGGCGGGAGCGTCCCCGTGGATTTTCACATCGGACATCAAGCCCTCAGCGGTAATCGCATCGTGCTTCAGGTGAATTTCGCCGACGGATCCGAAGCCGTTTACCTCGCCACGCTCCCTGCCGAACCGGCGATCTCGGTGAATGTGCAAGCCGGACGAACCGTGGAGGACGTGTCGTTCGGAGCCAGCGCGGTGCGCGGCACCATTCGCGGTGTGTCCTTCGCGGATGCCGACGGTGATCGCACGTTCGATCTCGGGGAAACGGTGAATCCTGGCCGCATCGTCTTCATCGACCAAAACTTTAGCGGCTCGCTGGACCAGGGAGAACTCCGCGCGGTCACCGACGCCGACGGAGCGTTCGTCTTTTCGCGTCTGCCCGCTCTGAACACTTACGTACTTCGTGAAGTGCTGCCCGACGGACTGGTGCAGACGACGCCTCGCAATTTGGCCGAAGCCAGCATCCTGCTCCAAGCGGCGCAGACGGTGGAAGTGTTGCTGGGCAGCGTGTCGCAGGAGTCGTTGGGGCTTTCCTCGGATGGGCGCGTGTCGGGAGTGGTGTTCGCGGATTCCAATGGCAATGGCGTGCGTGATGCCGGTGAGTTGGGGATTGCCGGCGCGACGGTATTCATCGACGAGAACGCCGACCGAGTGCTCAACGGTGGCGAACGGTCCAGCGTCACGGCCAGCGATGGGAGTTACTTGCTGGATCAATTACCGCGGAATCGTCAGGCGGTGCGCGTGGTGGCTCCAACAGGGAAGGCGCAGACCAATGCCTTGGGGAATTCGTTTAGCACTTCGACGGTCACGCTGAACGATTCTCCGGTGGATGTTGCGTCCGGGGACTTCGATGGCGACGGAGACGACGATCTGGTGACATCAATTGATGCCAGCAACACGGTGCGGTTCTTTAAGAACAATGCGGGGACATTTGCATTTTGGCGGGATGTGTCCGTCGGCTTTGGTCCGGGATCGTTGGAGGTGGGCAAGTTCTTGGGAGGAAGTGGACTGGCGGGCGTGGTCGTGGGACACGAGTCGTCGAACAGCGTTTGGGTGTTGCAGCCGCAGGCGAATGGGACGATCAGCAGCACGGCATTGTCGATTCCAGGAGGTCTGGGGAATGCGCCCTATGCGGTGGCGACGGGAAACTTTAATCCCGGTCAGGATGGGTATGATGACATCGCCGTGGTGTCCAACGTGAGCGGAGCGGTGGCAATCTTTTTGAGTAATGGCAGCGGCGGATTCACGAAAGAGCAGATTCTGCAATTGCCGAGCACGGCACTCTCTCCAACGGCGCTGGTGGCGGCCAACCTGTTGGGGCACACGGACGGTCGGTTGGACTTGGCCGTAACGAGTGTGCTCGGCAACAGCGTGACGGTATTGGTGAATTCGGGCGTGGCCGGCAGCGGGCGGTTCAGTCTTGGGGCGAACTTACCTGTCGGTGGACTCTATCCGTTGAGTGTGCGGGCCGGGAACTTGGATGGGGATGACCTTCCCGAATTGGTGACGACAAACTTTGGATCGAACAATATCTCGGTGTTTCACAATCTCGGTAACGGGGCGTTTGAACTGCTTCCGCGGCTGGGAACGGGGGGGATCGGCCCAGGATCGTTGCAGATCGTGGATTTGGATCGGGACGGAAAACGAGACATCCTGTTTGCCAACAGCGAGGCGGCCAATCATTTTGGCGTGTTGCGGAATCGAGGCGACGGAAGTTTTCAGGCGGCGGAATTGTTCGGGGTGGCGAGCGTTGTGCCTCAGACCTTGGCCTTCTCACTGGCCGTGGGTCAGTTCAACGACGACAACGGCGATGGGCAGGTCAATGCCTCGGACACCGTCGATGTCGTCGTGTCGAACCGGCGGCAACAGGGCATCGCCGCGAAAGCCGGTTTCCTATCGATTGGGTTGAACACGATTGTGCCCGGAGCATTGACGGTGGACTTGGCCGCGGGCAACGCAACCGGATTGAACTTTGCGTTGCAACAACTCACCAACAGTCCGCCGACGTTGGCACATGCCATACCCAATCAGTCGGCCGCGGAGGACTCGCCATTCTCGTTCACGGTGGCCACAAACACGTTCGCGGATAGTGACGTCGGCGACACGCTGACTCTGAGTGCCACGCGGGCCGATGGCACCACACTGCCTGCCTGGCTGCATTTTGATCCGGACACGAGGACGTTCAGCGGCACTCCGCGCGCCGCCGACTTGGCGACGCTCAACATCCGTGTGACGGCAACGGACAGTGGCTCGCCGACGCCCGCCAGCGTCAGCGCAACGTTCTCGCTAGCGGCCACCGGCCTGTTGGAGTTGATCTATACCGCCACGTTAACCAGCTTGGTCGCCGGTATCGGTCCCGATGGATCGGTGATGATGTTCACGACAGCGCGTCTCGAAGTTCGCGCCGGGGGAGTCGTGATCGCGACTCCCGCGACGCTCGATCGGTCAAGGATCAAGTCACTGACGATCAACGGCGGAACCGGAGCGGATACGATCAACCTGACCGGCCTCACCCAAGCCAACTATCCACGGCTGACGAGCATCGTGCTCAACGGCAACGCCGGAAAGGACACCATCACTGGCTCGGACTTGGATGAGACGATCTCCGGCGGCAGCGGGAGCACGACGACAGACAACGATTCGCTCAACGGCGGCGGTGGCACCGATCGGTTGGTGGAAATCAACATCGCCGCAGTGAAGGTGACGGTCACAAACACGCAATTGACCGGCTTGGGCACCGACGTCCTGGCGAACTTTGAAGAACTATCGCTTTCCGGGGGCACCGCGGCCAACACATTCGACGCGGCGAATTTCTCCGGCAAAGTCACTCTGTTGGGCAACGCCGGTAACGATGTGCTCATTGGTAGCAACAGGGACGATTCGCTCGATGGCGGCCTCGGGAACGACAAGATTACCGGCAACCTGGGAGACGATGCACTCAGTGGCGGCGCGGGATTGGATACTCTGATTGGTAGCGGCGGCACGAACTACGTCCTCTCGGACACCGCAATGAGCGGTGTAGGAACGGATTCGGTGAGCGGTTTCGAAGCCGTCTCGCTCGCGGCCCCAACAGTCGGGGACGCAAGCGTCACGATCGATATTTCTCTCTTTACGGGACTGGGGACAAACACGCTCACCGGCGGCAACGGCAGCGATCGGATCATAGGCGGGCTGGGCAAGGATTCGATCAAGGGGGGCATTGGCAATGACTCGCTGACGGGCGGCTTGGGAAAGGACACCATCGATGGTGGAGCCGGAGTCGACGTCCTCATCGAATCCGGCAACGCGGATTTCACGCTCATCAACACGACACTCACGCGGGGAACGGAAATCGATTCGCTGTTGAGCAGCAGCGTGGAACGAGCACAACTGACTGGTGGCGCTGGGGACAATAAGTTGATCGCGGCGAAGTTCACATTGGGAGCCGTGACGCTGGATGGCGGTGGCGGCAACGATGTTTTGATCGGCGGCTCGCAGAACGACTTACTGCTGGGTGGCGAAGGCCGGGACATGTTGGTGGGCGGCTTGGGGATCGACAACCTGAACGGCAACGCGGGCGATGACATTCTGATCGGCGGCACAATTAGCTCGACGATTTCCACCACGGCCGCGCTCAACCTGATCATGGCCGAATGGACCAGTAGCGCGCGTGCATACGTCGAACGCATCACGAAGCTGAAGACCGGCGGCGGAGCCAACGGCACCACCAAGCTCAATACGACGGTCGTCCTCAACGACTCAGGTGCGGCGGACCAGCTCAACGGAAACGAAGACTTGGATTGGTTCTTCCTGTCCGTAGGCGACGTTTTGGACGCCATCAACGGCGAAACGACCAACTAAAGACCGGCGCGGAAACGGCCTTGATTGACTCGTTAACCGCAGGGGTCGGGTGTTCAAAATTCAAAATTGGCGGATAAAAGTTTTTTCCAACTCATCACGCTCGGCCCGCCAATTTTGAATTTTGAACACCCGACCC
>JAYVSP010000442.1:0-10924 GCA_043775215.1 Planctomyces sp.
GTGTGGCGCGTCCCAGCGGCCGGCTGGCGATCGATCCGGGCGTCGTGGTCAAGCTGAGTGGATCGCGCATCGAGGCCATGCGCGGAAACTCGCACTTGATCGCCGAAGGGACGTCCGTGGACCCGGTGATTTTTACCTCGGTCAACGACGATCGTTTCGGCTCCGGCGGGACGTTCGACACTGGCAACAATCAGTCAACCGTGTTTGCCAGTCCCGGCGACTGGGGCGGTTTGATGTTTAACGCCGTGTCGCGAGCCAGTATCGATCATGCCTACATCGCCTATGGTGGTGGACAGATTCCCATTGAGGGCGGCCTGGCGGACTTCAATACCATTGAAGCACATCACGGGGCTCGGTTGCGCGTGGCCGACAGCACCTTCGAGAACAACGCTGACGGCGTTGGATCGGGAGGCACTCGCAATGGTCGTGGAACCAACAGCGCTGCCACCATCTTTGTGCGGCAGGTCCAGCCGATCATTGTCAACAATGTGTTTCAAAATAACGCCGGCAGCGTAGTCAACATCAATGCCAATGCCATGCTGTCCACCTTCCAGCGCGACACTGGCCGCAGCACCGGAGCGCTCGATGATTTCGAGCAGTTCGCCGACAACCACGGGCCACTGGTCCGACTGAACCGGATGACGGGCAACACCATCAACGGCATGGAAATCCGCGGCGATGTTCTGACGACCGAGTCCATCTGGGACGACACGGATATGGTGCATGTGCTCCGCAGTGAAATCAAAGTTGACCAGCACCACACCTACAGCGGCATCCGATTGCAAAGCAATCCAGGCGAAAGCCTGGTCGTCAAACTGCAAGGAGCCAACGCAGGCTTCACCGCAGACGGAATCCTATTGGACATCGACGACCGAATCGGTGGCACGGTCCAAGTTGTCGGTCAACCCGGCTTTCCTGTGGTCATGACGTCGTTGAGGGACGATTCGACCGGAGCCAGTCTCGACCCAGACGGTTTTCCACAGACCGACACCAACAATGACGGAACGGGGACGCAGCCGACCCCAGGCGACTGGCGCAGTTTGATGTTTCTGAAGAACAGCAATGACCGCAACGTCCGCGTGGAAATGGAATCGGAACGTGCGAACAACAGCAATATCGAGATCAACAATAATCAAGGGAATGCTCAGTTCCTGGGTGAACTGGCTCCGCAGCATGTGAACACGCCGACGGCCGATCCGCTCGGACAAACGGTGCGGCTGGATGGCGACGACAATCGCCCGCTGGGTTTCGAGGTCCACGGCTTTATCAGCGCCGACGCTCCGGGTGACGTGGATGTGTACAGTTTCAAGGCGACTGCGGGGACCGAAATTTGGATCGATCTGGATCGCACCCGGAGTGCTTCGCTCGATCCGGTCGTCGAACTCGTACAGTCCAACGGCACGGTTCTGGCACGGGCGCGTTACAACAGCGCGACGAAGACAGTGGACCTCACGGGCAGCGCCACGTCCATGACGAAGTTCGGGTACGATGGCGGCGATTTCTACACGTTCAATTACCACGACACGGGCTTTCGCACCACACTGGCCGGCACGGCGGGAACGGTGGGAACGTATTTCGTTCGCGTCCGCAGCAATCAGGCTTCGGTGGCAACGCTCAATAGCACGCTTGACGGCGGACTGACCCGCGGCGAATACCAATTGCAAATCCGTCTGCGGCAGGTCGATGAAAAGCCAGGTTCCGTGGTCCGCTATGCCGACATTCGCTATGCCGTCACGGGCATTGATGTGGAAGGACTTCCGGCACATTCGCCATTGTTGTCGGAAGGGACCGAGACCACCGGGCTAAATGGTCCCAGTCAGACGCCGCAACCGCTGGGCAATCTGTTGAATTCCGATCGCAACACGATCAGCGTCGGCGGCGAACTGGGAAGTGGAGACGATATCGACTTCTACCAGTACAACAGCGATTACGCAGCGACAGTCCTTGGCAACTCGATTCAAGTCATCGGTGGTTTGAGTGGCGGCGGAAAGACCTGGTCGACGGTTTTTGATCTCGATTACGCCGACGGCCTGACACGCGGCGATACAACCATGATCGTGTACGATGCGTCCGGACGGCCGATCTTGATCGGCCGTGAATCGCAGGTTCAAGACGATCAGCCGGGAGCTGGACAAGCCAATGACCTGGACGATTTGACGCGCGGTACCGTGGGTAAATTGGACCCCTTCATCGGCCCCGTGCAGATGCCGACAGGCAATCCAGGATCGACCATCAACTACTTGGTAGCCGTCAGCTCCAACCGGTTCCTGAACAACCAACTCGACCAAAACTACGACGCTTCTCCGACCAACATGCTGGCTCGCTTGGAACCAGTTAATTCGGAGAAACGAATCATTGAGGATCACATCGGCTATCAAGGCTATGGGTCCAACGGGCAGCAGGTCGATCCGAGCAATACGGTTGGACTGTTCACGGACCTCAAGACCTCAGTCGGGTTGAGCAGTTACGTGAGGCCGTTCGACTTTGGCGATGTCGTACTGTACGTCAATCGGCCGGACGATCTCTATACAGTTAATCCGCTCTATGGGCAGGTGACGACCACCATCGACAATAATCTCGACCAGACGAACAACAACAATGGCGCGACAGACATAGTGATGCGATCGGACGGACGATTGTGGGCGTACCGCCGCAGCAACACTAACAACGGCGTGAACACGAACAACAACACGTCCGGCGCGCTGGTGGAACTGGAATCCGGTGTGACGGGCACCAATTTGGGGAACTTCATCAGCAACACCGACGACGGTATTTTGTCAGGCTCGCCGGCGGCAGGTAACTTCGGCAACGATGTGTTTGAGCAGGTCACGAATTCCGATGACGTCGACGCGCTCGCATTTCAGCGGAACGATGTGAATAATTATCAGTTGTACTATTCAGTGCGTGAAAATGGAGTCTCCGCCACCACCACTGGCGCGAACACGTTTAATTCCAAGCTGTATCGCGCGGACCCCAATACCGGCAGTGCGGCGCGCAGTAATCCGTTAGGCATTCAGGGGGACATCCAATTGTCGGGCACGAACCCGGCCTCCAGTTTCCTGAATTTCTTTGACGGTACGAATGGCGGCAACATCGCTTTTCAGACACGAGCACAGGGGACACAGGCCAATGGCGTGCAACTGGTCATTCAACGGACCGGTGGTGCTACGCAAGTGGTGGGTGCCGGCAACGGAATTGTCACGGTCAACGTCAATTTCAACTTTACGACAGGCGCGGGCACGACGTCGCTCCAGACCGTAGTCGACGTGATCAATGCCAGTTTTTCCGCCCAGCAGATTCTGACGGCGGTCGCCACTGGAAACGCCGGGACGCTGGTCACTCAAGACCGGCTTTTAGGGACAGCGCCGGCGACCGGCGGTACGAACGACTCATCCGGGCGGCGTATCCAAGGCAACGTCACCGGTTTGGCATACGGCAGTTTCAGTGGCGGCATTCTGTATGGCGTCACCAGTGGCGAAGGGACCGCTTTGCGCGGCAGTCAATTGATTCGGATCACGCCGGGTTATGGCGGCGGTGGTGGCACCGCGACGATCATTCGCGACTTCACCTCTCAGGGGATCGGGACCACGGTGTCCAATGGTTTCCAAGGGTTGGCGCTCGGACCGCAAAACGTCTCGGGGGGCATTTACGCCAACACGCTGTTTGCCGTGACCAGCGACGGCCGGCTGGTGGCGCTCAGCCCGACCACCGGAAATGGTGTGATCGCGTTTGACAGCAATAGCCTTGTGCAAACGATTTCCGAAAGTGGTCCGCCAACCGCCGGGTTCTTTACGCTCGACTTCGACAGTGGCACCGGGCCGCAGACGACGGACCCCATCGCCTACAACGCGCCCGCTTCCGTCAGCAACGACGAGATTCAGAACGTCGATGTTGTGGCCTACAACGGCAGCTACACGCTCAGTTTCGTGAATAACCTCTCCGACACGACCAGTCTGCAAACGGCGATCAATAATTCTCAGACGACGTTCGTGGTCGAGGACGTAACCGGCTTACCCACGGTGGGCAACTTTGTCATTCGCATTGACGCCGAAGAAATGATCGTGACAAACGTCAATGTCGCGACCAGGACGCTGACAGTCGCGCCGCGTGGTGGGGTTCATGGGACAGCCGCGGTGGCTCATATCAACTCGGCGACGGTCTTTGAAGTGCTGACGACGAATGTCAGTAATAGTGGGTTGGGTGTGGATGCCGTGGTGACGAACATTCCCGTCGTGGATACGACCAGTTTCCCGATTACTGTTGGCTCAATCATTCGTATCGGCAGCGAAGATATGTCGATCGTTGCCGTCAATCCGGCTAGTTTTGACGTCGTTCGCGGAGTGAACGGAACTACCCCAGCCGTTCATGCCGCCGGGGACATTGTTTATCGAGTGATCAACACGGCGGTTCTGCCATACAACTCGACGGCCGTCGAAGTTGACACGGCACTCACCACAGCCTTGGGGAACGCCGGCATCACCGTTGCGGCGGGTGACATCGTGACCACGGTTGGTCCCACAGGAGGCACACCGACCATTCCGGGCGGCGCGACTCCGGTGACCATTCAGTTTACGAACTCGCTGGCGACTAGTGTTGTGGGACGCCGTGACTTGTTCGCGCTGACGGCCGACACGAGGAACCTCGAAGGGGACGAGCAGCAACAGATTGCACTGGGGGCGACATTCAGTGGCGGGACGTTCCGGCTGTCGTTCAACGGTTCCGCGAACTCAGTTCCCATCAACTACAACGAGACCGATCCTTTGGTCGTTCAGGCGGCTTTGGAATCGCTGAGCACGATCGGTGTTGGCAACGTGATCGTCAGTGGCGGGCCGCTTCCCGGAACTTCCATGCAAGTTCAGTTTGTCGGGGCGCTGCAAGACTCGAATGTTCCTGCAATCGTGATGGACAGCGCGTTGTTGCGGAACAACGAACGACAGCAAGTCCTTTTGTTGGGCGGCCCGACGGGTGGAACGTTCCGACTGGCCTTCAATGGCGATGATAGTCTGGACATCGCCTTCAATGACAGTGCGGCCGCCGTTCAGGCCTCCTTGGAGGGAGGAATTCCCGCGTTGATTGGCAACATCAACGTCACCAATGGTCCACTGCCCGGTGCGGTCATCATCACGTTTATTGGAACGCTCGCGGATCAAAACGTGAACGCGCTCACACTCAACACAAACGGGTTGACGGGCGGAACGAATCCGACTGCGGTCATCACCACTCTCAGCGATGGAAATCAGAACGGGCAGATCACGACCACGCGCGCCGGTTCGCCGGTTTCAGTCCCGATTTCAACCACTCAAGATGGAAACCTCAGCGTTTATGACGCTTTGGTGGGTCTGGCGAACATCGGACCGAATGACATCTCCGTCACGGGAGGTGACTTGCCCGGCATCCCCGTCGGCGTCACGTTCATCGGACAGTACGCCGGAGTCACGGTGAACCAGATGACGGCGAACAACTCGGGCTTGATTGGTGGCGCTGCCAGTGTCGCCACGTCAGGGACGTTGGGCGATGGCATGGCCGATAGCTTCGTGATCAACACGGGACTCGGTGGCGCGACCGGTTTGGCGTTTTCGCCGTTGGACATCAATTTGTGGCACCCGACGATGCGCCGCACCGCGGATGCCGGGCATGGCATCAATTTGGCGTATGATAATTCGCGCACCCCCAGCGCCGAATCCCGAACGATCACCGGTGGCAACGATACCAAGAACCAAAGCGAAGCGAACGGCGGCGCGAAATTCTACTTCGGTCTGGAGCAGTATCGCGGTGGCGGCGGCACGGGCGCTGGAAACGCCAATAACAACTACTTTGCTTACGAATCCAGCCAAGGACAGTTGGGCGTCCTGAACAATAACTGGCAGCTCGACCTGACATCGAACGCCAACATTCGGAACAACTTCAACGTGCCGGGCGGTGCGTACGGCAGTATGACAACCAACTCATTCGACCTCACCTCGTCGACGGGCACGCAGACGAACCGCGATCGGCCGACGATGTACTTCGATTACTTCCTGGCGTCACAAGACACGAACGTGTTTTCTGCAAATTCCTTCATGCGCGACAGCGCGCGGGTCTTTATCTCGACCACCGGTGGAACCACCTGGCAGTTGCTGACCACCAATGACTCGCCGTTGAGCGGCGCTGGAGTTCCCAGCGGAGGCGCCTCGACGGAGACACCCTACTTCGTATCTCACTCGCGTTTGGCCAACAACTCGGACGCACGACAGCGGATTCAGACGTTGTTCGACAACAGCGGGTCATGGCGGCAGGCGCGCGTCGATATGTCGGACTACATCGGCATGACGGGCTTGGTCTTGCGATTCGACTTCAGCACGGCCGGCACGATCATCGACGCGGGTCTGACCAATAACGATCCGACTTTGGTCACGCCGCAGGACGATTACGGTGATCTAGAAAGCAGCGGGCGCAGCACGAACAATGCTTTCGAGGGCTTCTACATCGACGACATCGTCATCGGTTGGACAGAGCGCGGCGAAATGATCACCGGCGCTTCTGCCGATCAAGATTATTTCTCGGTCCCGCAGCCGCCCGCCTCCTTGAATCTGCCTCAAGAGATTTTGTCTGGTCCGTATCAAGTCGAAATCCGACGCGGATTCGAATACGGAGGCAATATCGATAAGAAAACTCCCCTCATTTCGATCGCGAACACATTCGACACGAATTCGCGGTTCATTCCCGGTTACGACTTGTTGGCGTCGTCTCCGCCGGTCTCCGACAACTTTGATGCCCCCGCGACAACAGTTCCGACGTTCAACCCGGCGAATGGCTGGATTGCAAATAGCTCGGGCAGTAACGCACCCTGGGTAACGGCCGCGCTATCCGGCACCGGTGGCTCACAAGCCGCCATCTCGACGCAGGTTGACGATAGTGAATTCAGTGCGATGCAAATCACGCAGACCGCCAGCGCTGTGTCCTTCAATTACAAAGTCACGACCGATGTGGGTGATCAGTTCCGCGTGTACTTGGACGACATCAATGACTTGGGCGGGCCAATCTTTACCTCTGGGGACACTGCGGGAGTCTTCCTCTCCAAGACGCTTAGTTTCTCCGCCGGCGTTCACACACTGATCTTTGTGTACCAGAAGGATGGCAGCGACGGTGTCGATGCCGTCGCGAATGCGAACGAACGCGCTGTCATTGACGATGTCGTGTTCACAGGACTCAGCAACACGTTCATTCGTGGCGATCGCAACCTGGCTCGCGATCAAGGGCATTTCCAGATCGAAAGCAACATCATTCGAAACTCCAGCACGGTCGGCATCGATGTGGGTGCCGGGCCGCGCGCGGGGATCACGAATTTCCCGACACCGGGCTCGCCGATCAATTTCCAAACGCAAAATGCCGAACGGCTGGCCCCCAGCGTGACGATCGTCAACAACGTCGTCGCCAACTCCGGGACGGTCGGAATCCGTTTTGGCGGCGATCCGGACTCCGCTGGCAACGCTACGGACCCCGCGTCCGCGGTTCCCTTTGGCAAGGTCGTGAACAACACGATCTACGGCACTGCGACTCGTGCCGGCATCGGTATTCAAGTGCATGATTCGGCCAGCCCAACGCTGATGAACAACATCATCGCCAACACGGCCACGGCCGTGTCGATCGATGCCACGTCCAACACGACCGTTTTGACTCGCAATTTCTATCACAATAACGCGGCCTCTGGCGTCGCATTAAGCGCCAGCGATATCAATGATCCCGCGGGCAATCCGCTGTTCATCAATCCCGGAACGTTTAACTTCTATCTGGCGTCTGGCGCCCAGGCGATCGACCGATCGCTGGGCAGCTTGGCCGACCGGACAAATTACGTGGCCCTCAAGGCCCAATCGGCGATTCCCAAGTCGGACGTCTTCTCGCCCGACAAAGACTTGTACGGACAAAAGCGAGTCGATGATCCGACTCAAGCACCGTCTGGATTTGGCGGTGAAGTGTTCAATGATTTGGGCGCTGTCGAGCGTGCCGACCAGACCGGCGGCGTGACCAAATTGATTGTGCCCGAAGATGGCGGCGTTGAGGATCTCGACCCGCTGCCAGCGGTCGTCCACATCGATTCGCCCACGTTCTTCAATGAATTGAGGGTCAAGTTCACGGACGTCGGCATCGGCATTGATGACGCGAGTGTCAATCCGAATGGCAGCCAATTCACGCTGACGCAAAGAACTCCCGCGACGGGTGGGGTGACTGTGACATTGCAAAACAATGTCGATTACATCTTCGCCTATAATGCCAACACGAACGAAGCCATCCTGACTTCCCTCACGTTGTTCCCGCTGGATGCGTTCTTTACTTTGACCGTCAACAATTCGTCCGCGACGGGTGTCAAAGACCTTGCCGGCAACAATTTGATCCAGAACCAAAACAATGGCACGGTTCGATTCGATATTCTGGTGACCAACGTCGCCAATGGGCTTCCCACAATCTCGGATATCCCCGATCAGTCCACCAATTTGGGAACGGCTCTCCCCCCGGTCCCCTTCACGATCGGCGACGCACAAACCGCAGCAGCGAATCTCGTGGTCACCGTGACATCGTCAAACACGGCGCTCGTTCCGAATGCCAACATCGTCGTTGGCGGCAGCGGAGCCAATCGAATGTTGACGATCACGCCGACTATCAATTCGTTGGGAACCACCACGATCACTGTCACGGTGACTGATACTGACGGTAACACGGCGTCTGATACATTCAATTTTTCGGTCGTTCCCTTTGGTCTGTCGATTAGCGACGTCACCATCGCCGAAGGCGGGGGCAGCGCCGTATTCACCGTCTCACTTCCGTCTTCGAGCAGCAGTACCATCAACGTGAACTTCGCCACGGCGAACGGCACGGCCAGCGCCGGCAGCGACTACACGGCCACCTCCGGGACGCTGACGTTCTCGCCCGGACAAACCAGCAAGACGATCACTGTTCCGATCCTCAACGATTCGCTGAGTGAATCGACTGAGACCTTCGTCATCAATCTCAGCAATGCCACCAACGCCAGCATCGTTGACGGTCAGGGACAGGGGACAATTACGGACGACGACGTGTCTTTGGGTCCAAAGATCTCGATTGGCGACGTCACCGTCGTGGAGGGAGACACCGGCACGCAAGATGCCGTCTTTACCGTGAAATTATCAGCCGTCAGCGGGCAACCCGTGACGGTCGACTTCGCGACTGCTGACGGTACGGCAATCGCGGGTTCTGATTTCGTCACGAATACTGGCACGCTCACATTTGCTCCAGGACAGACCTCGCTGACCATCACTGTCGCAGTCACCGGGGAGGCGCTCTACGAGCTGGCCGAAAGCTTCTTTGTGAATCTCAGCGGCGCCACTAACGCCACAATTGGTGACGGGCAGGGACAAGGGACAATCTATAACAACGACCAGGCACCCAAATTGTCGATCGATGATGTGACGGTGATCGAAGGAACGGGCAATACTGTCGACGCGGTGTTCACGGTCAGCCTCTCGACAGTCAGCGGCGTGCCTGTGACGGTTCAATATAAGACCGCCAATTCTGAGACAACGACTTCGACCGCACAAACCCCGGAGGACTACACGGCGACCAGTGGCGTAGTCACTTTCGCGGCTGGCCAAACCAGCCAAACCGTCACCGTCTCGATCGTCGGTGATTTGCTCGACGAACTCAGTCAAACGTTCTTCGTCAACCTGACCACGTCGACCAACGCATCGATTGCAGATAACCAAGGTGTCGGCACGATTGTCGACGACGATTCATCGCCTACATTTTCAATCACCGACGTAAGCGTGACGGAAAAAACCGGTACTTCAGTCATCGCTGTGTTCACAGTGACTCTCTCCGAGGTCAGCGGGCTGCAAGTCGGGGTGAATTATGCGACAGCCAATGACACGGCCTCCAGCACGGGTGATTACCTCGCCAAGAAAGGATCGTTGTTGTTTGCTCCCGGACAGCTCAGCAAGACCCTCTCGATTTCCGTCACCGGCGATACGCGCGATGAACTGGACGAGACGTTCTTCATGAACTTGTCCAGCCCATCAAATGCGATCCTTGCCGACAATCAAGGCGTATGCACGATCGCCGACGATGATGCGACTCCGACATTGTCGATCAACAACAAGACTGTGACGGAAGGAACCGGAATTACGGTGAACGCGATCTTCACGGTGAAGCTCTCGGCCGCCAGCGGATTGCCGGTGACAGTCACTTACGCCACAGCCGACAGCTCCGCAACGGGCGTGGCCGATTACGCATCTCTGAGTAGTTCGCTGACGTTCGCCGCCGGCCAGACCGTTAAGACCTTCGCTGTTCCAGTCGTTGGGGACGCACTGGATGAACTCAACGAAACATACTTCGTCAATTTGATTAACCCCACAAATGCAACGATTGCCATCGGGCAGGGATTGGGCACCATCACCGATAACGATGTGGCTCCGAAGCTGTCGATTAACAAAGTGACCGTGACCGAAGGAAACAACGGCACGATCGATGCCGTCTTCACCATCAAGCTCTCGGCAGCCAGCGGTCTGTTGGTGGCAGTCAGTTATGCCACAGCCAACGGCACGGCGCTCGCTGGCAGCGACTACGACAGCACCAGTGGAAATCTCACGTTTAATCCCGGCGAAACCACCAAAACGATCACTGTGTCAGTCCTAGGGGATTCGGTCCATGAACCATTCAGCAAGACATTCTCGCTGAATCTCAGCAACGCGCTCAACGCTCTGTTCTCCAATACTCAAGGAATTGGAACGATTCTGGATAACGATTGATCGCGATCTACGAGCTCTCGAAAAGATTGAGCTTTCTGACACGCACGGATTCCATGTGCGAGCGTGGCCTAAATGACCGTGCGTGATTCGTGTCGATCCCAATCTGATCAGCCGGAATGCGTTAGCATCCGGTTCGGATCGGCGAAAACCGGACGCTAACGCGCAAT
>JAYVSP010000443.1:0-27632 GCA_043775215.1 Planctomyces sp.
CTCCGCGTGACGAGCCGAGCAGCCATCGACGCGATTGGCAATTCGGCTCATCACGCGGAGCGATGATGATGGCTACGTAGATGGGATTTGGAACTTGCGATTTCATTGGACATTGGGATTTGGACATTGGGATTTATTATCGAATCCGCTGCATCCGGCCGAGGTTCGGATAAAACGGAATGCGGATGTCGGGGTAATCGGTCTTCTTTTCGATGATCGCGTTGCCGAGATGAGCCAACTGACTGTGGTACATCACCGGATATCCGACGCCGCCATTGAGGAACGGCTGGGCGTGTGGCCAATAGATGTAAAACGCCTTGCCGACGAGTGCTGACCGTGGGACCGCATGACGATGTTGGGCGCGGCGGTCGTTGCCCCACAAGCGGCTGTCTTTGCTGCGCGGACTGTTGTCTCCCAGCATCAGGAATTCGTCCGGGCCGAGGTCAAATCGCGCCTCGCGGCTACATGACTTGTACGCTTCGTACCAGCGAGTCGGGTCGCTCAGCAGCGAACGCAAGTGCGGATGCGACGAACACGGACTCCACTCTTCTTGCTCGTGTCCCCACGGCGAGAAATCTTGCGACTGTTCGACGTGAGTACTCCGGTAATAGATGTCGCGGTGAATCTGCAAGTGAGCAACTTCGACGTTCATGCCGCTGGCCGCAATACCGACCGGCGTCAAATCCTCATCTTGAGGACCGAAGTCTTCGGCGTCCGGCAGCGGGTATTCTGCCTTCGAGCCGAAGGTGATCAGCTTGCCATTGACCCACAGGCACAGCCTGTTGTCGACGTTTGCGAATTCAATCCGATACTCACCCGCGCCGGTGATCGCGGTCGAGGCTTTCGCCAGCAGTTCTTCTTCCTCGTTGCGGTTCATCCACACCACTGATAGCAACTGTGCCTCGCCGGTGTGCGGATCAATTCGGCAGCGGAAGCGATGCACGCCTTCGTTGAGTTCGAGTGTCAGTTCCGCCTTGTCCAATAACTTCTCGATCTTTACCTGGCACGAAACCGTCAAATCACCAACCCAGTAATACGGAAAGGAGGAATCCAGATCGAAATCCTGTCCGGTCGAGAATGCGTTGTATCCGCAGAAGTCTGTGATCAACTGTGGGCGAGGTCGCTTCAATGGCTTGACCGGTTCGCGGCCGAAGTCCTGCAAAAGTTCATCGCGACCGGCTCCATCTTCCGGCGGCTTGCCAAGAATCGCTCGCCACGCTTCGGTCGTTGGAATGAAGTGCCGATAACGCAACCAGTGCCGCTGGCCATCGGCCGTGAGATCCCCCGCAATGCGGAATGAGTGCGTTTCGTCGAACGGCTTCCAGCCGTTTGGCGTCTCGCGCCAACCGGCAACAGCGTCCGATTCCGAATTCCGTTTTCCGGTGGCGAGCACATCGTCATCGGCATCCGCGCCCACTCGCGGCGTCACGTCGGTCGCTCGAGCGACCGAGGCCCAACGCCGCGGCCAGCCTTGGTCAATCAGCGGCTTCTCTGGATAGTCGTTGTCGTGAACGAGGATTTGCAGTTCGCGTTGCTTGTTCGGATCGGCCTTCCGCAGAACCTGGACTTCGCCGTCCTTCTCGATGCGATGCAAGTCTCCCTGCCGAATGAGAATCGTCTCGCCCGCCAATCCGACCAGCCGTTTGATGTAGTTGGTCTTCGGCTCTTCGGGATACTTGAAGACGACGACGTCCCAACGGCTTGGCGATTTGAGTTCATACGGAAACTTGTTGACCAAAATGCGATCGCCGCGAAACACGGGAGCCTCTTTGATCAGATTCGGCGCGCGGCAGTTCGGACAGAGCGACGTTTCGATCCGGGACTTTAGGTATCCCGCTTCGTCAACCTCTTCGCTGGCTCCAATCGTGATCAGATGCCCGCACTGCGTGCAGTTGGCTTCCTTGTGCCGTCCATAGAGCGTCGGGGCCATCGAGCCGGTCGGGATGACAAATGCCTCGGCCTCGAACGCGCGAAACAGAAACGCCAGCAAGAACGCGACGACAATCGATTCGACGGTCTCGCGCATGCTCTCTTTCCGCGCGGGAGGCTTGGCATTTTTTGCGGAGTCGGTGGGAGGATTCGGTTTCGCAATCATGCTGCCTGGAGAGACAGTCGAAACATTGGCGGACATGAATTGAGCTTTCGGTGTTGACTTCAAGAACAAAAAATAAAGTTGTTCGCGGGAGGATCTCGCCGTTGTAGGCACATTCCATGAAAATCGAGCCGGGATCACGATGTTTGATTGACGATTGATGAACAAGGATTGTTGATTGTTGAGGGAAGGCATACGGCACCGCCGGTGGAACCAAACTTCAACAATCAACAATCCTTGTTCAACAATCGTCAATCCGCGTTCAGCCAATGGATCGTAGGCCACGGGTTCGGGAGTCTTTTCAGGTCGACGTCAATTCGCCTCCCGACCCCTTCGCTCGCGGTCGTTAACGGGTCAACGAATATATCGGATGCGTCCCCAGTCGGGAACGCGGATATGCCACTCGGCCGAGCCGACCTTGATTCGTCCCGGCCGAGACGGCAGATGTACCAAAAACGGTTTACCCAGCAGCATGTGATCGCGGACGACCGCGTCCACCCAACTGCGGCTGTCGAGCGACACGGGGCTGTTGTCTCCCAGAAAAAAATATTCGTCGACTCCCAATGGATATGGCTCCGTGATCGCGTGCCGCCCGTCACCGCGCGTGTAATAAACGTCTCGATAAAGCATCAGATCGCGAACGGTGACCTGCAAATCGCGGGCTCCGAATCGCAGCGGTGACGCACTGTTTGCCCTGTTCTTATTGACGCCGTCGTCATCCGGTCGCAGCGCCAATTTCTGAGCAAACACGGTTTCACCACCCAAGGCCACCAACAATTGTCGATCAAAGAGTGACATCTCCAGCAGAAGCGGAGAACGCCACAATGGCCCGGAAAGTTTTGCCGTTTGAACTGGTTCGTCCCGTCCTTCGACGAACAATTGCAGCTCGCGATCACCCGCCGCCAACCGGACTTTAAACGTTTGCCGCCCGTCGTTCATGGCCAGCGTAAATTCCCCTCGCCCGCGGCGCAATTCAAGCTGCATCACGGCCATCAAATCACGGACCAAATACCGCGGCGGCCGATCGGCCAAACTGTTGTAGGCATAATCATCCGCCGGCCACGTCCCACGATAATTGACCCATGCCAATGACTTGTCTCCAATGGATGATTTCATTTTGCTCGGGCTCTCCGCATCGGGGGAGAGTGGGCCAGAGGCGTCACGGCGAGTTGCTGATGCTCCGTCTTCACTGTCGCGCGAGTGATGCGAATTGTTCGCGAACTCAAATCCATTCGCATGTTCCTGCCAACCGTCATCCGCCTTCCACCGTTGATCGACTTCGTCCTTCGGACGATGCCGTTGCGAGCAGATCGGAATACGAGTGTTCCGCTGCTCCGCCAGGGTCTTGCGGACCAACTCGCCATTGATCCAAGCATCTCCCGCGACGACTTGAATCTGCTCGCCTGGCAGGCCGACGACTCGTTTGACATAGGCTTGTGTCGGGCGGCTGGGATTTTGGAAGACCACGACTTCCCACCGCTTTGGGTGCCGAAACAGGTACGAACATTTCTGCACCAGCAGTTGATCCCCTTCGTTACGCGGCACCTGTTCGAGATCAATCTGAGTCTGCCCGCAATTCGGACAGGCGACCGGTCCGCTGGTCGTGTGATCCTCCTCGACCGGAACACCCACTGCGAACTGAAACCGGCAATCGGGACACACGACCTGCTTGTGATAGCCCAACAGAAACGGAGCCATCGAGCCGGTTGAGATGATGTAGCCCTCAACCGCGAACGACCGCACCAGCAATACGGCCAGCGCCAGTAAAACCAGCGACTCGAAGACATACCGCAGCCCGCTTTCCGGACGCGGCATCGGCGCGGCAATGGATATTTCTGACGCTGACATCGCGGCAATCGGTTCTCATCGGGAAAGGAAACTGCCGCCGAGTTGTATCGCCTGCCAGTCACCTCCCAAAGTCGAATTGCGGTTTTGAAACGACCTCTCGCATCTTCGGATTTTGAATTGGGTCTGTCGAAACCCAATAGAAATGTCCCCGTTTCGTGGGTCTCCCAAGGAGACCTACGGAATGGAGACACCCCTCGAACGCCGTCTTGTTCCCGTATCGAGGTTGAATTACCATCGCGCCACGACGTTGGAAAGTGCATTTCACGCCCCACCATTTTGCTTTGCCCATCGGAAGCCCCTCATGATGCTCAAGACCCCGTCTCGAACCGCGTGTACGCTGTGTGCGGGACTGATGTTGCTGGCGTTGATCACGATTGCCGCCGACCTGTTGGCCGCTAATCATCCCAGCGATGAAACGACCACCAAGTTGGTCTGCAACATGATTCAAAAGTTTCACATCAGCCAGCGGCAAATCGACGACAAAATCTCCGAAAAACTGCTCGAGCGATTCCTCAAAAACCTCGATTCGCAGAAGTTGTATTTCGTCCAGACTGACATCGACTCGTTCAGCAAATACAAGACGGAACTGGATGATCTGCTCAAGGCGGGCAACACACAGTTCGCCTACGACATCTGGGATCGGTTCTTGCAAAGATTCGACCAGCAGATTGAACTGGCCCAGAAGCTGATCGTCGCGGAGCACGACTTTACCATTGATGAGTCGATCGAGATTGACCCCGACAAAATCCCGTATGCCAAGACCGAAGCGGAATTGAATGAACGCTGGCGGAAGCGGGTCAAGTTTGAATTGCTCAACGCCCGGCTCGACAACGCGGAACTTGCCGGAAAAGAGAAACCGAAGACCGCGCCGAACGGCAAGGAAAAAGCTGCCACCGCAATCGTCGAGCCTAAAGAGCGTATGCAAAAACGCTATCGCATGTTGGCCAAGGCGTATCATGAAACCGAAGACTCCGACAAACTGGAGATGTGCCTGTCTGCATTGACGCACTGCTTCGATCCTCATTCGGCCTATATGTCGCCGCAATCGGAGGAAGAGTTTCAGATCGCGATCAAGCTGAGTCTGGACGGTATCGGCGCGGAACTGCGGTCGGAGGACGGATTCACGACCGTCAATAAAGTTGTGGAAGGTGGCGCGGCGGCAAAGGATGGACGACTGAAGGCCGGTGATCGCATTCTGGCTGTGGGGCAAGAGACTGGCGAGATGGTGGACATCGTCGAGATGAAGCTCAATAAGGTGGTCCGACTGATCCGCGGCAAACGCGGGACGAAGGTTCGCTTGCAGGTCAAGAAGGAAACCGGCGAAGTCGAACTGTACGAGATGACTCGGCAGAAGATCGAACTGACCAACGCCGAGGTCAAAGGCGAAATCATCGAAACGGAAAAACGCCTGACGATTCCCACGGCCACTGGCAATGTGGCTCGCAAGGGGCGAGTCGGCATCGTCAACATTCCGTCGTTCTATCGGGATTTTCAGGGCTTCCAAGACGGGGTCGAAAATGCGAAGAGCACTGCTCGCGACGTGCAGACCGTGTTGCAGAAGTTCCAAAAACAGGGAGGCGTCGACGCCGTCGTGGTCGACCTGCGCACCAATGGCGGTGGAGCGTTGAGCGAAGCGATCGAAGTTTCCGGCCTGTTCATCGACAAGGGGCCGATCGTTCAAGTCAAAGAACAGAATGGCAAAATCAGGTCGCATGACGATGACGAAGACGGCGTGGCCTACAGCGGTCCGCTAGTTGTGGTGTGCAATAAGTTGTCCGCATCGGCATCCGAAATCTTCGCCGGAGCGATCAAGGACTATCAGCGCGGTATCGTCGTCGGAGACGAAACCACGCACGGCAAAGGAACCGTCCAAAATGTGATGCCGGTGACCTCGGCCATGTTGTTCCTCAACAAGCAAGACCGCGGTGCGCTGAAGCTGACGATTCAGCAGTTTTACCGCGTCAACGGTGACAGCACGCAGAATTTGGGAGTGACTTCCGACATCGTGTTGCCGTCGCTGTTGGATCACTTCGACAACGTGGGCGAAGCCTCACTCGACAATGCATTGCCGTTCGACAAGATCCCGCCGGCACCACACGTCTCGGCCGGGATGTTTTCCAACGATGTGGTCTCCACTTTGCGAAACCGGTCGCAGCGCCGTGTCGGAGCCGATCCGAAGTTTCAAGAAATCCAAAAAGACATCGCCCGCTACCTCGAACGCAAGAACCGCAAGAGCATTTCGCTGAATGAAGCGGTCCTGAAGGCCGAACGCTCGCAGTCCAAGAAGGAAGAAGCGGAAGCCGACAAGGAAGACCCCAGCAGCCGCGGCGATGCTCCGATCTTTGCGGAAGAGGCTTACAACAACGAAGTCCTGCAAATCTCGCTGGACTACGCGACGATGTTGCGCAACCCGCAGGCCGCCCAAAAATAGCGGCACCGCCACTTTGCGAACCTCAGCCTCACGGTTGGCTGCGGAGCCACAATCATCGCGGGCATGAGCACTTCTCCAGCGAACGACCTGATGGAACGAACTGATACACGATCCGGCCGCGGAGGGCGGGCGGATTCGTCGGCGAGAGGGAGCGTAATCACCCAGTCTTTGCCGCGACAGCAAACTCGCGCGGAGTTTCTGTTCTGGGTGACTCGTTTTCTGGGTGCGAGTCTATTCTGTGGCTGTGGGTCATCATCCCGCAGCGATCCGGCATTGATCCCGCGCGAACTGAAGTCGGCAGCCGCGCGGCTGTCGTTGGTCCGTTTTAGCCCCGATGGTGCGAGACTGGCCGCTGGAGGAGCGGGTGGCGAAGTCTTTGTCTGGAGTGATCTGAGCGTGCCACCGGCAAAGTTGGATTCCGGCCGCGCTGCCCCACTGGTCAGTTTGACGTGGTCGCCAGACGGCCTGTTGGCGATGACCGACATGGAACGCGGCTTCATCGGCTGGCAATTCGGCAAATCTGATCCCGAACGCGTTGAGTTTCCGAGTCCCGCGGCTACGGCCGTCTGCATTGCGTTTCGGCCGAATGTGAAGCAACTCGAACTAGTGATCGGATCGCGTGACGGTTCACTGATCTTCTTGGACGCGCGCGGCAAGAAGCAGTTCAAGCCCGATCATCGCGGCGCCGTGAAGCAAGCCGCTTATTCACCGGATGGACGTTGGCTGATCACAGCGGGAGCGGACGGGCAGTTGATCTGGCGCGATGCCGCATCACGCGGAATCACGGAAGTTATAAAGGCTCACGACGCAGAGATCAGTTGCCTGCTGATGAACTCCGACGGCCAGCTCTTCATCACCGGCGATTGGAATGGACGCCTCAAAGTGTGGGACACCATCAGCCGCAAGATGCTCCGTACCTTCGAACAACCGGAGGCCGTTTCAGGACTGGGATGGCTGCGGAAGCAATTGGTCAGCGCGAGTTGGGACGGTTCGCTGCGGCTGTGGGAAGTTTCCTCCGGACGCATGCAGCGCACGATTCCGACCGGACAGCCGATTCACGATCTGTCTGTCGATCCGCGCACGGGCCGGACCGCGACGGTCGGATTGGATCGATCGGTTCACATTTGGGAAATCCCACCAGAGTAAGAGGCGAAGCCGCAAGTACGTGGCCGTCACCGCTCGGCGTGACGAGCCGAAGGTTGCCAACTCATTTGTGAAGCGTTCGGCTCATCACGTTCTGCGATGAACCGCCGCGGCGGACGTAAAATCGTGCCGCGCCGCGTCGTGATTTGCGATTCGCGTCCGCGAATCGGCAATCAAAACTGGAAATCACAAAACGGCGACCTACGCTTGAGTGGTGATGAAATCGTTTTTCAATTCGCAGCGATGTTTACAGGGCAGGAGATCAAGCATGACTCTTTCTGGACAGATTCCGAAGAAAGAACACAATTCGACGCCGCACATTGGCTCGCAGACGATCCTGTTTCTTTGCGGAGTTTTGTTTGGAATGTGCGTCAGCGACAACATCCCGCAAGATGTCAAAGTGGCGTTGCTGATGGCAGGTTCCGTTGGCCTGATCGCATTTCTGGCACTTGGCTTGATCTGGCAGGCTCACGGTCACACGCAGCAGCGAGTGGCTGTGATTCACGCGGAAGAGCGACTGGAACGCCACGCACATGTCGACCCACGAGGCTAAGAGAGTCACTGAAGCTGCACGTTTTGGCGAGCACGTTTTGGCGAGCGGGGGGACGTCAGTCCCCCGAGTTTCTGCCGAAATGGGGATGTTTCTCGGGGGATTGACATCCCCCGCTCGCCTGTTTGAATGCGATTCAATACGGAATCACTGGAGTCGCTCCGGGCTGCGAGGCCACGAACGCTCCTAGCCGATTCGCGAGTGTCATGGTCTGTTCTGGCGGCCAGCCGTTCAACAAGCCCCACAGCAAGCCTGCCGAGCACGCATCGCCAGCGCCGACGTTGTCCGCGTCAGGATGCCGAACGAATCGAGCCACTTCGCCACGCACGCTTCCGTGGCGAGTCACCCATTCCGTACCGCGTTCGCCGTGAGTCACCACCACGACGGATAAGCCGCTCGCCGAGAATGCATTCAGCAACGAGTTGGCACCAGCGGTGACAAGTTCGTCAGCGGGCATTCCGGCCAAGTGTTGGTCGGACAAGCTCAAGAGCTTTAGGACGACCGGCAGCTCATCCTCGTTCAGCTTGAGGACTGTTGCCAACTCGGCTCCGCGCCGCAGCGACTCGTCATCGAAATATGTCACGCGCAAGTTGACGTCAAACAGACGAACCGCCTGCTTCGCCGTTTCAACAAAACGTTGCACGGTGGCTCGCGAGGCAGGAGCACGCTGAGCCAGCGTGCCGAAGACCACCGCGTCGCACGTCGCCGCGAGTTGCTGCCACTGCGGCGTCCATTCGAGATGATCCCACGCAACGTCCGCGAGGAAGTCATAGGTCGGTTCTCCGTTTCGCAACGTGATATCGACACGGCCCGTCGGATGAATGTCGTCGTTCTGTACGAACTCGACCGACAGGCCACGCTCCTTCAATTCGGCATGCAGTCGACGGCCCAGTTCATCGGTACCGACACGGCTCGCCACCAGGCCACGTCCGCCGTCGCGAGAACACAATTGATGTGCGTGATACGCCACGTTGAGCGGTGCTCCACCCAAGATCGCTCGGTCGGGGAAGACGTCAAACAAGGATTCACCCAGTCCAACAATCGTGAATGGCCGCGGCATGATGTTTCCTTTGGGAGTCAATATTGTGGCGCGACGCGATTCACGACACTGAGAGCCTTTGAAGGAATTGAGCCGCGACCGTCAGGGAGCGGTCATAAGTCCTTGTCCGTCACACTCCCTGACGGTCGCGGCTCGAAAGATTCACAGGCTCTGAGCGTCGGTGCCACATTGCGCTTCGCCGCAGCACAGGACTCAGCCCACTTCAACAATCAACAATCCTTGTTCATCAATCGCTATTCGATTTTTTGCTGACCGCTTCGCAACGACTCCAACGCTCCGTCGAACCAAGCACTCTCCAAGCTATTCCAGAACGTCGTCTTCGTTCTTCAGCAGCCGGCGCAACTTATCGCGCAGCTCCGCGCGGCCGCGATGAATGCGGCTGCGAACCGTGCCGATCGGGCATTTGAGTAACTCGGCGATTTGCTCGTACTTCATCTCTTCCATCTCGGCCAGGACGAGCGGGATGCGAAACTCTTCCGTCATCTGCGCGAGCGCCTCGCGGACGAGACGTTGCGTCTCGACTTGTTCCAGCGGTTGCTCCGGCCGAGTGTCGGAGTGCCCGTCAGTCGGTTCAAGCCCGATCCGTTCTTTGGCGGCGTCGATCGAATGTCCCAGCGACCGGTTCTTCCGCCGGAAGTTGACGCTGGCGTTCAGCGCGATCCGAAACAACCACGAATAAAACTGCGAATCTCCTCGAAACGAACTGAGCTTCTGGAATGCCAGAATGAATGCCTCTTGCGCAATATCCTTCGCATCCTCCGCCGATCCGGCGACATGCACCAGCGAGTGATACAGCCGATTTTGATAGCGCGCGACCAACTCGCCAAATGCTGCGATATCGCGCGCCAGCGTGGCGGCGATCAGTTCCTGGTCACTGCGTGGGGCGGGCGAATCGTCCAAAATGAGTGCGTTTCTCAAGGGCATCGTTGGCAACGGTCGCAGGATGGCATTCGGCCGCTCGGCATTCAACCCGACGCCCGTTTCAACAGCGGCGGCCGAGTGATCGCCAGGCCGATTCCTCCCGCCAGCAACGCCAAGCAAATCCATTGAGCACCCGTCAGGGATGTGCCCCACAAGCCCCCTTCGTCCCCGCGCAACCGTTCGATCAGGAACCGCGTCACGGGATAAGTCAGCAATGCCAAAGTAACCACGGAGCCATCACGACAACGCAGTGGATAGTACGCCAGCGTCAACAGGCAGAGCAAAAAGCCATCGATCATGCTGTAAAGTTGCGTCGGATGAATCGGCAGACTCGACGTCGCGTCGGCCGACAGAAAGCCTCGCTGGATCTGCGCTTGGAACGGAACGCTGTCAGCGGGAAATTCGACGGCCCACGGCAAATCGCATTGATCACCGAAGCAACAGCCATACAGAAAACAGCCGATGCGTCCAAAGGCCATTCCCAAGAATACAGACGGTACGATGAGATCACCCAACTTCCAAGCGGGCAGTTTTCTCACTTGGCAGAACAATCCATAGACCACCACGCAGGCAATGAGCCCGCCAAAAAAGACTAGACCTCCGTCGGGCAACCAGACCGCGGCAATCAAGTAGTCACCGGCAGTTTGGCATTTCTCGAAGACTCGGTCGGGATGTCGCAGGAGATAGTTAATGCGTGCGCCGCCGACCCCGGCGATTAAGAACCACAACGTCAAATCCCAAATCGTCTCCGGTGCGAAGCCGGCCCGAGTGGCTCGGTAATTCGCGAGCAGCGTGGCCGAGACAAAACCCAGACACATCATCACGCCGTAACCAAATATCGGGATCGACGGGTTCGGCCCGAAACGCACTGCAATCTTTGGAGCCATCAAGATGGCGGCTCCCAATATCCCGAACGTCACCAGATCGGCAACTGGCGGCAGACCCTCGCCCGAGCGACGGGATCGAAACCACCAGAACAGTCCGACCGCCAACCAAATTCCGAACAGCAGGCCGAAGCCAAACACGTGTACTTGGCCTAACGGACCGAAATCAAGTGCTCCATCCAGAGGAATTCGGAACAAAATCGGCCGCATGAGGGGGAGTCCTTTCAAAGTGCGGGGGGGCCAGGGCAAGGAAATCCGAAAACCGAAGAACCAAATCCGAAAGAAATCCAAATCACAAAATCGGAAATGAGCCCATCACGAAAACTGACATCCTGAGCTTCCTTCGGATTTGGTTCTTGGGATTTCGGATTTGTGAATCACCATGTTGTCGATCAGTCGAGTGGAGCCGACGCGAGCCGCCACCAAAGCGACCATACTCGGTGCTGGCTCGGCCAGCTCGGTCAAGCTGTCCGGATCGGCGACCGTTGCATAATCGACGCTGACGCCGGGAGTCTGTTCCATTTCGGCGCGCATGGCCAGACGAATTACGGCGAGGCTCGTTTCTCCTGCGCGGACTTGGTCCCGTGCCAAACACAATGCACGATGCAGCGACAAACCCGATGCCCGTTCGGACGGGCTGAGATAAGCGTTGCGGCTGCTCAGAGCCAAGCCGTCAGGGTCGCGGATCGTTGGACACGTGATGATTTCGGTGGGGATGTCGAGATCGCGGCACATGCGGCGGATAACCGCCTGCTGCTGAAAATCCTTTTGACCGAAGTACGCCTTGTCGGGCTGAGTCAGGTTCAGCAGCTTAATGACGACAGTGGTCACGCCTCGAAAATGCCCCGGCCGCACGGCACCCTCGAACCTGTCTGTCAGACCCAGCACCTCCACGAACGTCGCATGACCCGGCGGATACATCGCATCGGCCGACGGACAGAACAGCAAGTCGGCTCCCGCCGCGCGGCACTTCTCGCAATCCGCCTCGAGCGGACGCGGGTATCGCGAGAGATCCTCCTGCGGTCCGAATTGCGTCGGATTGACGAACAATGTGACGATGACAAATCCGCATTCCGTGCGAGCCCGTTCAATCAAGCTGACATGTCCAGCATGCAAGGCGCCCATTGTGGGGACGCACCCAATCAAACGTCCCTCCTGCCGCGCGGTCGCGACCGCATGACGCAACTCCGCTGGGTCAGATGTGACTTGCAGGGACGGCGATTCGCTGTGAATAGACACCGGGACGTACTCCTTCGTTTTGGGATGATGGGCGAAGGAATTCTAGTCGCGTGCAGAGAACTTTGGAGTGCGGGATGCATCACCGCTTTCCTTGGCGGCGAAGCCGTTTTTGTTTCGCTGAGTCGTGGCTGATTTCAGCGAAAGGAAAGCGGCTCAGCCGCAAAGCAAAGCGGCGATGCATCGCCGCACTCCACAAAAAAGCACGGCGAGCAAAAGCTCGCCGTGCTGTAAATCAGGCGTTTCACGGTCGTCCGCGAGTTTAGAACCCGTAGGCTTTGTTGCTTTCATCGAAGTCGATATCAATGAAGCCGAGGTTCGTTTTAATGTTGGTGTAGTTGTATTCCTCGAGAGTCGGCGGCTGTTGACCGGCGACAGGAAAGCCGAATTGCTCAACGCGAACCGGAATGCCGCTTTCTTTGGAGATGTACATCCGGGTCATATGAAACTTCGCGTGCGGAACCGGTTTTGGATAGGACGACTCCACCACTTTGCATTCGAGCTTGTCGAGTTTGGCATTCGGGAACAACTTCACGACGGCATCGTTCTGCTTCTCTTCGGTTTCCCATTGCTGAATGAGCGTGGCCAGCAAGTTGTTTATGCCGAACATCGTGATCGGATACCGATTCTCTTCCATCGCGTCTTTGCTATCGGGGGCCAGCTTGAGGGTGCCGACGATCGCCGCGATCCCTTCGCCGTGAGCGAGCAGGCGACCTTTGTTCTTGCCCGCCACATAAATGACTTCGCGGCCAGCGTGAGGGTTCAAGTACTTGATGTAGACGCTGAAAGGTTGCTCGCGGCATTTGATGTACATCTCGGCAGAAATCAGTCTCTTGCCGACGACTTCCTTCTTGGAGAAGGTCGCTTCGTAGTCTTTGATTTTCTTGAGCGACTCTTGAGATTCCTTGGCAAGCTTGATCGCAATGCTCAGTTTCTGCGTGTCTCCGGAAGCGGCGTCACTGCGTGACGCGACGCGAGTGGTTTTTTCATCCGCACGAACAGAAGCGGGCAGCCACAGTGTGGCGGCGGCCGCCGAAAGCTTGAGGAAGTGGCGACGGTCTTGCGTCGTAGATTGGTTTTGAGTGGTCATATCAATTCAACTCCTTCTGCGATTTGGCACACGGAATCCTCGTGAGAGGAAGTCCGCGACGAGCAGGGATGCTAATGGACTCACGGGCGAGCACAAGAGATTCCGCCGCAATCCGTATCGGGAGACGGCGAACGCTCGCTTCATCAGCCGACGACATGATGCGGGGAATCGCTCGCAAGAGCGATTCGACGATGGTTGTCGGCGGTTCGACCGGAAAGTCAACGGAGCGAATCGGCGAAAACTGCCGTTGAGCTGATTGTCCGGATTGATCTAGAGTCCCGCTCTTGATGAGCCGCACAGGACGTGATGGCTCGATGAAGTCCGAACATGGAGGTGCGCAAGGATGCGTTCCCGTTCAGGCAATCCGCTAGCCACTCTGATGTTAACTCTGCCGCTGTTGGCCATTCCGTTGATGGCCGTTTTCGGCGTGCCCCAGTTTGTTCCGGTGATCGCCTCGTCGGTCAGCGAGGCGAAGCTTGAACGCTCTGTTCCGCGGCGATCGGCCGGCGTCGGCGAATCGGCTCTGCCGATCTCGCACATGTCCGAGAAGTCGTCTCACGACCGAGATCGCTCGGGCGACGAACGACTGGACAATATATTTCTCGTGACCGAGCGACCGCGTCCCGAAAGTCAACCGGCTCGCCGCAGCCAACTAGTTCAGCCGGCTTCGTTCGGCGAGCGTTCGTCGCTCACGGCGACAACTGCCGTCATCGAGAATGCAGAATCGAAACGAGACAGGAACCTTTCCGACTTGTTCGGGACGGGCAATGTCACGGACGATTTCGTTAGCCTGCGAGCACGCGACCAGATGGAATTTCGCACTCGACCGCCGACCGCCGCCAGTCTCCCAATACAACGGATCGTCGCGCCCTTGGATGCGTCGGCGGAGAGTCTGACGTGGCGACAAGCCGTGCGGCGTTTGAACGAACTGGGCATTCAGCAATTCCGCTTGGAGCCGGGCCATGATCGCGGTGATTTTTATTTCGCCTGCGAGTTCTCGCCCGACAACGATCCACGCATCAAGCGACGCTTCGAGGCGGAAGCTCCGGAACCGTTGCAAGCCGTGGAACTCGTGCTGGGACAGATCGACGATTGGACGTCGCGGCGGTAGGGCGATCCGGGGTCAGGCACTTCGGAATTTCGGAATTGGCCGGATGCCGCTGGATCAACACGGAATTCTTCAGTCGGCCAATTCCGAAATTCCGAAGTGCCTGACCCCTGTGTTAACGAGCTTCTGACATGCGAGACGATACGCGATGGTTGGGACGATCTCTACGTCACGACGAGACGGCTAGTTTCATCCCCCAGCGCCCTACGAATGTTGCCACCCGCCCCGTGAGCGGCTTCGTCTGGAATTTCTTTCGGCGAGAGCCAGCCCGATCCCTTGCCGCCGGTCCGGCATCCCTCGACGTTCGGCACCGCACGCCGAAGATGGCTCGGCTGGAAGCGGTCTTGTTCGTCGCCGATGAAGCGCTGCCGCTGAAGCGACTGGTGCAACTCGCCACGCTGGCGGAAGCTACTGAGGCTCAAGAGTTGATCGACCAACTCAATGCCGCTTACGACTCGACCGCGTCGTCGTTTCGCGTCGAGCGTGTCGCGACCGGATATCGATTGCTGACGCGCCGTGACTTCGTGTTCTGGCTCGACAAGCTGCATCAACGGCAGTCGTCCCAAAAACTGACCCCGCCGATGCTCGAAACGTTAGCCATCGTCGCGTACCGACAACCGCTGACACGCGCCGATCTAGAAGCAGTTCGCGGCGTGCAATCGGCCGAAATGCTCAAACAGTTGATGGAACGCGAACTGGTTCGGATCGCGGGCGAAGACGATTCGCTCGGCCGCCCATTCTTGTACGAGACGACTCGCAAATTCCTCGAACTCTACGGCCTGCAAACGCTCGACGACCTCCCAATGTCCGACCGCTTGCGCCGCGTCCGGCCGACGCGACTCGCCACCGAGCAGCTTCAAAACGTAGAGTAAGCAGTTCGCCTGCTCGAATCTAAGAAAGTCACAGGCGGGCCGCCTGTGCTACGAGTGATGCGACCGCCTCCATCAATTCTTCGTTCATTGTAAGGATCGGATGTGAGCTTTGACTTCGTCCCAACTCAAACCGGCCTTCGGGTTGTCTTTGTGCGCAACCAGCCGCCGGTCGAGTTCGTCCTTCTGCTCTTGGGTGAGTTCCCAAGCATCCGGCTCATCGGCAATCGAATCCCAAACGTCTTCCAGAAGCTGAACGCGTTCAGCAAGACTGAGCTTGCGGATTTCTGCGGATGTCATTTCTCGTCTCCGCGAGTTGATGACGTTGATTTATTTGAATCTACAAGGGTCCTTGACGAGTCACTGTTTGATGATGGTGAGTCGGAATATTCAACGCCGGTCGCTGTCGCGAGGCCAATCGCGTCGAGGAATCCACCCATCGCCAACCCGACGACACCGAAGCCAATCAATCGTTCAACGAGTATCCATTCCGCATCGAAGCCACTGCTGATGACGGGAATCATCCAGACAAACCCAATTGCAGCCGTCATCAACGTGACCGCCCAGCCAAGCCGACCACAAAAAATGATCCACGCGATGACGGCGATCTCGCACCAAAACCAAAATAACCTATCCGGCCCGACTGACTGACCATTAGTTGCGATGATCACGAATACCACGCTCAGGAAGGTGCCCTGAGCGATTTGAAACAACCGCAACGCCCAATGTTGAGGACGCTCGCGATTTGGCAGCCATCGCATGATGTGATCTCAATATCGCTAACTCAATATTGCTAATTCAACCCCAGCACCTTCTTCATCCGGGCCGTGATGTCGGCCAGTTCTTTCTCTCCGCCGCCGCCGACTTCGCTGGTGGCCCAGCCGTCGTAGCCGATTTCGCCGAGGGCTTTGAGAACCTCCGGCCAGTCTTCGTCACCCTCGCCGATTTTGCACCAACTGTTTTTGTGGCTGTAGCCCTTGAAGTCGAACTTCACCAGCCGCTTGCCGAGCTTCCGAATCCACTCGGCGGACGACACGCCGTACTTGAGCATGTTGCTGCAATCGAAGTACGCGCCGGCCCACGGGCTTTTCAGGTCGTCCACGAACGAGATCAAGTGCTCCGGCTTGGTGATGAAATTGTTCCAGACGGTCTCGATGCAGATTTTGACTTTGTGCTTCTCGGCCAGCGGCAGAGCCTTTTTGATTTCGGCTTGCGACCGTTCGTAGCACTGCTCGAAGGTGACGTCGTCCTTCACGACGCCGGGGACCAGCAGCACGGTGTCGCAACCGAAGAACGCGGCGTCCTCGATCGCCCCGTTCAGAGCGGCCAGCCCTTTGGCTCGGACCTCGGTGTCGGAGCTCGACAGCGTGTCGCGCCAGTGGACGCTGTCGATGACGCCGTGAATCACGATCCCGGTTTTTTCGGCAGCAGCCTTGGCCTCGGCCTTGTTCAACCCGCTGGGGCTATCCACCTCGACCCCTTGCAGGCCGAGCTTCTTGATGAGGTTGAACTTGTCCTCAATCGAGCCTTCGTGCTTGATCATCCCGTACTTGACCGCGATCCGCAGCTTCGGCTTCTTCACCTCATCGGCCAGAGCGAATTGCATCGGCAATGCAGCCGCAGCCGACGCGGCGAGAGTGGACTTGAGAAAGTCACGACGATTGTGAAGTTGATTCATTGGTTTGTTCCTTAAAAGAGGTGATCGACGATCTTTAAATCGCCGCCAAAATCTTTGATGATAAAAAGCAATTCGCAATCCGTCATTTTGTCATAAGCGTATCGAAAGGCGTAGCAGTCTTTGCCGTTGAAAAACACATGAATCGTTTTGATTCGATTCCAATCGTGGTCAGGATCAGAGTTCAAACAATCCGGTTCCCAGTAGTCGTCAACGCGTTGCCAGAATTCTTGGTAAACACTCCGTTTCTTCGAGATCACGTCTTTCCACAATGCCTTTGATCGCGGCGTTTCGATGTGGCCCCCATTCAGTTCTGCGTCAATCTCGTTAATGACGTTCGCATCCAAAGCTTCGATTGCATGAAGTCGGTCGAAATAACATTTCATGAATTTGATCACGTTCTCATGCATCTCAAACTCTCGATATTGCAAAAAAGAAGGCGAGCCTGAGACGATGCTACCGCTGTCCCAATCGACCCACAACGAGCGTCCATGGCGGTTGATCCGGCAGAACCTCCGGCGGAATCGCACCTTGAGCAGGGACGAAGATTGATCCGAGTGGATTAGGATGGCTAGGCTTCGCATCGCAACTCGGCAAACTCGCCAACCAGAAAACACCGAGACGCAACATCAGGCTTGGAGCAGGCTGTGGCGGGAAAACCAATTCCAGAAGACAGTTTTCTCCATCGGCTGAAGTATTTGGGATTCGTCCACGGCGATTAACGCTGGCGATCTGAGGATGGCAAGCGACTTTACACCTGGGATGCGTTGCATGGCGAAGTGGAAGTTTTCAACGGGCGTGGACGGGACAACTCATCAAGGAACGGGGCCGTAATAAGTTCCCGACTTGTTTTCAGGGGTTGATTCGCGAGCCGCAGGAATGCGTGGCGCGAACTCTGTGGGGCTCAGAGGAAACGATTGCGGTTTGGCCCGAAGGGTCGCAACTCGAAAGCCCAGGGCAACGCCCTGGGGAACTGACGATGATTAAACACCAGCCCTGAAAGGGCGGCACAATCGACGTTCGTTGGTTTCGCCCTTTCAGCCTTTCAGGGCTGGGAAACTTCCGAACTCGATCCCCCCAGGGCGTTGCCCTGGGCTTTCGAGTAACAGCCCTTCGGGCCAAAGCACAAACATCACTCGTAGTTCCAATCATCGAGTAAAATCAAATCGGGAACTTATTGCGGCCCCGTTCCCAAGGATGCTGTGCGTGGGAGAACCATTGATGTCTAAGTCTTGGAAATCATTCGTGGAATCGTGCTTGGCAGGCGATCACGCGCCGACGAGATTGATCATTTCATCGACCAATGGCATGAGTCCGACTTCGGCTGTTCGCTGGCTGAGTATCTCGGATTCAGCGACGAGGAATATGCGGAATGGGTCGAAAAGCCTCAGAGCCTTTCGGTGATCTTGTTCGCTCACAAGCACCAAGTTCCGTTCCAAGAAACGCTGACATTCGTGGATGACCAAGTCGCATTCGCGGCACATGGATCGGCAGTGCGTGCTCGGTGACGTTAGCGAAGCGGATCTGTTGAGCCTCGGAGACGCTCGACGGCATTGAATCAACTGGCTCATGCGGCACGTTGCAGCGCCGGTGCGGCGGCTATCGATTCAGCGCCGGCTAATGTGCGCCACAGCGTGCGGTAACGATCGACGATCTGGCCGATGGCGTAATTCTCGCAAACTCGATTACGCGCGGCTTGACCCAATGCGAGTCGCTCGGCCGGCGGCAGGTTCAGCAGTTCGACGATCGCTTCGCCGAGCTGTTGAGGATTCTGTTTCTGAACAATTCGGCCGGTACCACCAACAACCTCGGCACATTCGCCGACGTTTGTCGCCACGCACGGCACTCCGCAAGCCATCGCTTCCCCGATGACATTCGGAAAGCCTTCGGTCGTCGAGGCACAGACTGATACGTCCAAGCTGGCGTCGATCGCGGCGACGTCGCGTCTCGCTCCCAGCAAATGAAACCGCTCGCGCAAGCCTGCCTCGTCGATCCACCGCCACACGTCCGTCGTCGTGTAAATCTGATCGTCACCGACACACACGAAATGTGTGCTCGGCAGCCGGACAGCGACCACGCGAGCGGCACGAACGAACGTCTGATGATCCTTGTGTGGATGAAATCGCCCGACCAATCCGACCAGCGGAGTGTCGTCACAGACTCCCAACTCTTCACGAATTCGCTGCCGAGCCGCCGGATCAGGCCGGAACTCGGTGAGGTCGAAACCGTTGGGAATCACTTCGAACTTGTTGCCTGCATAACCCACTGCGAGGTGCGCCGCGCGCGCCGCTTCGGCGCAGAGGATGATTCGTTCCGGAATCCATTTCGAGAGCTTGGCACCAAGCCACGCCGACCAGCGCAGTGACCGCGAATCAATCTGTGGATCGAGCGTGCTGTGGCGGATGTTCCACGAGACTGGCAAGTCGCGCTGCGCGAGCTTCGCGGCCAAGCCGCCATACAGATTGCCGAGGTACATCCAACCTTGTACGACATCCGGTCGAAACCGCGTCAACTCGCGAGTCAGCGTCAGTACATCGAACGGATTCGGAATTCGGCGCCGCACACAGTCCAACGCCACCACGGGAATGCCCGCTCGTGTTAATTGCTCCGCGATCGGGCCGCAGCCGTCTAGTGAAAACACTTTGACCGCAAACTCATCCTTGCTCAACCGGGTGAGTACGCGAGCCAACATCCGCTCGGCGCCGCCAACGCCGGTCCCATTGATCACCACCGCCAAACGCACTCGCTGCATGTTCCTGCCGTCACTTCCTGTCGACGAGACTTTGACGGTCGGGCTTGTATCAGACCGACCGAAAACGCCACAACGCGAAACAAGGCGAGCGGGGGCCGTAGCACATAAGTCACGGCAGGTTTTGAACGCGCGACTCACTCACTTCTTCTTGGAATCGAGATCATCCAGCAGATCCTTCGCCGCGTTGGTGGACTTCGGTTTGCCTTGGATGTCTTGCAGCTTCTCGGTCAGGCGGCGTTCGTCACTGGAACCGGCGACGAACACGAGCGAGCCCCAGAGGTGCGGTTCGAGGCGGGCTTCCAATGCTTCGTCGGTTGTGCCGTTGGCGAGCTGGTTGCTCCAGTAGCGACGGCGTTTCACCGTGAAGCCGTCTTCGGTGCTCAAGAGTCCCCAATCCATCTGCAACGGCACCCCTTCCTGGATGCGGAGACCGAGTGTCTTGAGCGGCACCGTCGCGTTCAGCACATAGCTGGTCTCCGACGGCGCGGTCAGCGATAGCTTCACGTCGGTCAGGCGGACCACGCGATCAAATGCCGTTGTTCCACCGGCGGGAGTCGATGTCTCCCAGGCGTCTTGTTTCGCGGCACCCTCGGCGACCGGCTGATACAGCACGGCCTGCGGCTTGTTGTCGACGACGGTCAGCAACAGACGCAGATCGCCGGCCGCGGGTTGCTGTCGCGCCGGATCGGCTTTCGGATCGGTCGAGAGTTGCAGATCGAGGCAGGCTCCGGTCTTGAAGAAGCGATGAAAATCGACGCCCGAATTCCGCAGCGGCCCCTGTCCTTCAACCGTCCAGCGCAAATGCAGCAGCTTGGCGTCATAGCCGATCGCGAAGCGGATGCCGTCCATTTCACCGATCTCGCGCGGACCCTTTTCGTCGACCGGCAGGCATTCCAACATTTTCGCTTGGCTCTTCACCTCGCGACGAGCTTGCAGAGATTCCGAGTCATGCACGCGCCGAACATCCTCGGCTGTGATCGTGATGTCGCCGCTGAGCCGCTGGAATTTTTCGAGGCCATTCACCTCGATCAACGTGATCCAGTTGCCCCCTTGCACGAGGTAGTACTTGCCGTCGGAATCCGTCTTGGTGAAGAAGCCATGAAAATGTTCCTGACCCGCCGTCAGCCCTGTCAGCGATGTGCCACGTTCGGCCGTCGGGAACGACGAGTTGCCGCGGGCCTGCGGGCTCAACGTGTGCTGGAGGATCGTGCCCGCGAGCAGGCCGTCGGCCGTCCAAATTTTCCATTGCCCGTTGTTGCCATGCACGACGAAGAACTCGCCGAGATCGCCCGCGGTCGCCACTTCATGGCCGATCACGCCGAACTCGTTCGAGACATAGCCCGGCGACCACGGCGGCAGCCACAGTCCCGAAACTCCGGGATGTTCGGTGCGATAACTCCAAAGCTTGTCGCCGGTCGCCGAGTACACCGCGCTCTCCTGTGCCTGTCCTGTTCCTTGCTGTACCGGTTCGTCAGAGGCACCTTGCAGACTGAGCAACTTGCCGTCGTGCAGTTGATACAGCGCCGGAACTTTGAGCGTTTGCTTTTCAAAGACGGGCGTCCCGTTCGGCAGATACTTTTCGACTTGATACATCACCGAGCCGGCGCAGCAACGCAGCTCGGAATTCAAACGTCCGAGCCGCAAGCGCTGACTCACTGGCTTCGGTTCGAACGCGACTTCGTCCACGTCAACCTGGCCATCGCCGTTGCGGTCGGCCCACAAGAACGAGTAGTCGGCCAGCACCTTGCCCGCATCCAGCCGAGCCTGAATGGCTCCGGTCTTCAGCGCGTCAAAGGCATTCGCTTCGCCGAACGCCGCCGCCTGCCGAACCGTGCCCGTCGCGTCGTCGTAGAGGTAGACCACTGCTGCGGGCTGCGCGGGCTGATGCGACAGCGGAGCCGTCACCAGATAGGTCCGCTTGTTGGCGAAAATCGGCACGCAGTCGGCCGGCAGCCAATCGGCCATCAGCCCCTTGATCCGTGATTGCCCGGTCTTCCAGTCGAGCGCGAACTCCACATGGTGGAAGTACAGCCGCGACTTGTCGTGACGATCGAGCACGCCGCCGCCGCCGTAGTTTGTGTTGCCCAGCAGCTCTTTGACGAACGTGCCGTCAGTCTTGAACTGCACAATGCGACGCGGCACATACTGGCTCTCGACGACCCACAGACTGTCAGCTTTATCGACGAACAGTTCGTTGACTTCGAGGAAGCGTTGCGAATCCCACGGGCCGGGCCGCGCACCGCCGGGATGACCGATTGTGCGGAGTGGTTTCCCCTCAGCGTTGAAGACCTGAATGATTTTTTTCGGCAGGACATACACATAGAAATCGCCCGCCGGACTGATCGTGAATCGGTGTGCCGAAACCTCCTCGCCGTCGATCGCGGGCAGAGTCGCCACGTTCGCCAGAACGTGGGAACCCACACTCTGGCGAGTGTGGCTACGGGAAGTTTTCTCCTGCCGTTCGCCGTTGCCGTTGATCAAAGACAGAGCCGGTTGCGTCGCGCCGGTCTCTGGATTGACCCGCACGATTTGGCGTTCGCGAATCCCAAACAGTTCTCCGGACGGACTGACGGCCAATCCCGAATCAATCGCGGCGGAGACCTCGCGCAGCACTTCTCCCGTGCGACCGTCGCGCGTTTCGACTCGCTGATAAGCCTGCGTGTCCACGGCTGGCTCGCCACCCAAGTACTGCAGCGGTGTGACTCCCCAAATGCGACAGCGCCGCGGATCGAGCGATCGGCCGCCAAGGTCGCGACGTAGCGATGCCGTTCCGCGATCGGTGTTATCGGCCCATTGCTTCACGACTCGCAAACGCACGGCCCGCGTCTCGCGCTGCTGATGGAAGTCCACATAACCATCGAGATACCGGGCACAATCGTTGCGCGAAAACGCCGGCTCATACGCATCGCGACGCTCTTGCTGATAGGTCGCGACATGCTCCCAGTGCTTCGGATCGCTGAGCGAAATTTCGCCCGCATCGGGGCCGGTCCAGACATCGACTTCGGTCTGCTCGCCGTCGATCTCCTTGATCGCGAGTCCGGAAATTTTTTGGCGGGTGCTCCATTCCATCTCGTAGATGGCTGGCTCTTCCGGCGACAACGCGGCAGTCCGCGCGGCATCCCATTCGCCAGCCGCGTTGATCTTGCCTGAATTGACGCGGACCTCTTCCGGCTTCAGTCCAGAGAACCGACGGCGGAGCAATTTCATTCCTTCGATGCGGGCAAACCAACTCGGACCGTTGTTCGTCGCGCTGCCTACAGGAACGCCCTTCTTGGCGGCGCGATCCTTGTCCGTCAGAGCATCAAGGTCCAGCTCCTTGATCTTGGAGTCCCCTTTTGTCAGCAGTTCATCAAGGGCATCGGGAGCTTCAACATCCGACTTCACGACGCGCACACGCAACGCCCGCGTCTGAGTGTTCGGCGGAGCCGGCAGGCAAATCCAGCCGGCCTGAGTTTTGGTCGGGAAGGGAATCCAATCCTCCTTCGACCGAGGGTTCGGCGGCGACTTCGCACCCGGCTTGAGGACGCTCAGATCGATCTTGAATTCCGGTCCCGGACAGGGAAACACCACGCTGCCCAGCGGCACCGGTTCACGAAACGCGACGACCACAAATTGCTCACGCGGATCGTCGCCGACCGACTCCAGATAGATCGGGAAGTGCGGCTCGCGCTTGTTCGGCGATGCTTCGAGCTGGCCAGGCGGAGTGTCGGCCAACCGCAGCAGCCGCAGAAACTCGAGCCGCGGATTTGGTTGCACGCGGCGGTTGCCAAGCACATCCGGAATCCGATCGGGATAACGTGGCAGGCTCTGCTCGAGATCGACGACGTCCGCGCGAGTGGCGTTATCCAGATACGGCACAGGCATCTGAAACGAGAGGTAGACCTTGCCTGCGTGCGCCGCCATTCCGGTCAGTTGACCTTGTCGCGTCGGACTGGTGAGCGGGCCGAGAACTTTGAAGGCGTGCGACTCCGGGTCCATTCGAGTCAGACGATCCATCTCATGGATGTAGATCGCTTCCGCATCGGCGGCGAGTCGTTGCAGACCGGCGAACGGGCCGAAATTATGTTTCGCCCACTGCTTGCGGCCGTTGAGGTCGCACTCGATGAAGCACACGCCTCCTTCGACACCCGGCGCGCCGAAGTAGACATGCTCGCCCCAGGCCGTGCCCGAGGTATTCGTCGCGTGGTCGGCCATCCAACCGTTCGAGCCTGACTCGCCCGTCAGCCAAGGAGTCTGGCCGGGAAAGTGCATCGGGGCGTTGGGGTAGGGAGTCATTTGATATCGCAGATCAAGCGGCGGGCCGCTGATCGCCTTCCAGCGGTACTCACCCGGCAGCACCGTCCGCCCGGCCTCGTCCTTGAGATCCCAGGCTTCCGCATGTGGCCCCAATTCACGATCCACTTGGGCCACGAGATTGCGAATCGTGCGACCGCTGCGATCGGTGATGACCATCGCCAGCGTCCCTTCTTGCGGCTGCGTGTACTTGATCGTGAATGGTTCGAGACTCTTCGTTCCGGACGAGGGCACAGGCCATTGCTGCAAATCCACCAACGCATCGAAGCGGTCGATCGTCGCCACGGGGCCGTTTTGGCAAGAGGTCATTTCGAGCTTGATGGCCGCGGTCGTCAGGGACGGAAACGCGATCAGACGTGTCGGCGAATCGTTGTTGCCTCCTCCCGCGCTTTGATGTCGGACAGTGAACTCGATCGGCCGCCAGTCATCGGCTGTCGCGAGGCCAGGGTTGCGGCGTGGATCGCCTCGGTAGGCGAAGAGGTTGAACTTGTCCGCATTGCACTTCAGCAACAGTCCGTCGAACGCTTGCGGCTGATCCCACGAGAGGATGTACCAAGCCGGCAGCGCGGAACTGACCGGCCCCCGCAAAAGCTGCTTCGGCGCACCGGGATTGGGATCGCGCCCGGTATTCGTCCAGGACTTCCCTTGCGGCAACGAATTCGGATGACTGCCAAACGGAGCCTTCTCGGCAATTCCGACAGCTTGATCCGTGACACTAAGCAGTCGCGGCTGGAGCAGCATCCAATGAGCCAGCGATGATCTCGACCGCGTGCGGCGTTCGCTCAGGAGTAAGGCGCGCGTCCGAAACTCCGGCGCGAAGACCTGCTGCCGTTCGATCACCGCCCATTGCCGTTCCTCGGCCGGATTCGGATCTTCTTTGACGTCGGCCCGCAGCGCCCGCACTTTCATATCGCGCGAGCCATGCGCATTGTTGACCGCGACGTCGATCATGCCGAGGGACCGCGGCGTCTTGAACACCAGCAGATAATCAAACTCAACCGGCATCTCACCGGCCGAAGCCGCGAACCCCCAAGGTGCCACGGTGGGAACAAGTCCCAGCGTGCGACGAAGCTGATACGGATCGACTTCCTCGGCCACGCCGTCGCGGAACTGCCGTGTCAGTTTCAAATCCAGATCGCTGAACTGAATCGCGCTCGACAGCGCCGAGTCATCCGCAGTCGCCCGCGCATGTCCGCTCATCCCGATGATGACGACAAACATGCACCGCAGAACCCATCCTGGAAGACGGCGCGGTCCAGTGTGTTTCGAGGCAGGCATGCGCGGATGAAGCCGGAATCGGGAAGTCTGGAACATGCTGCGTCTCATGAATGGAAGAAGCCGATGGAAGTTGCGGGAGGGACGACAATCCTGCTTGATCTCTCACCAAGGCGAAAAGGAATACGTCCGAAGACTTTCCACAGGCCAGCATCGTCATCAATACTGCCGTTGACCGCAACCACTCGAAAGAACTCAATGGTCGCAAGGACCGGCGCAGAAATAACTGTCAGATGTCGCTGAACTCGCCAGAGTTCAGATCCGAAGTCTGGCGAATTCGGCTACGACAGTTATTGATGCGCCGGTCGCAATGCCGATTCCTCAAAGCGATCGTGCAACTTACCAGAGCACAGTCCTGCTTCCCGTCGTGCCAGCTTCCAGCTTCCAGCTTGCAACGCGATGAACGCGAGAAAGTTGCAAGCTGGAAGCTGGCACGACGATGCCGCTTCTTGGCAGGTGGCTGTCACGAAGTTTATTATTCGCGCTCCAACGGCATCGAATTGGACTACGTATGATACAGGGCGGCCGGCACGCGGAATCAGTAGCGGCCGAAAGTTTCACAAAGTGAGAAAAAGGAAGGTGCGAACATGCAACGCCTGAGCAAACATGTTTCTTGGATTGTTGCGTTAATCGGTGTGAGTTGTTTGGCCATCAGCCTGTCAGACCGGTTGCCTCCTCGCATGGTGACAGCGGCACCGACGGCCGCGGATGCTCGCCAATTGTCGGCGATTTTTCGCGAAATTGCTCGCGAGGCGATTCCCAGCATCGTCGCCATCGAAACGCGGGGCAAAGCGGCGGCGAGCGGAATTGACCTGGACGATGAAGACGCTCCGTTCGGCGATCTCTTCAAACAGAACCCGCAGTTCCGCGAGTTCTTTCGCGATCGCCCGCGCGGACGCGAAGTGCCCCACACCCGCGGCATGGGTTCGGGATTCATCATTGATGAAGCGGGCATCGTCGTGACAAACAGCCACGTGGTTCGCGGAGCCGACGAAGTGAAAGTCCGGCTGCAAAATGGCCACGAGTTTTCGGTGACCGAAGTCAAAATGGACGACAAGTCCGACATCGCTATCTTACGAATCACCGGGGCCAAAGGGCTGAAGGCTCTCAAATTTGGTGACAGCGATCTGGCCGAGATCGGTGACTGGGTGTTGGCCGCGGGAAATCCGTTTGACGTGGGAGTAACAGTCACGGCGGGGATCATCAGCGCGAAGAGCCGCGGGCTGGGCATCGCCGATCGCGAGGACTTCTTGCAAACCGATGCGGCCATAAATCCAGGCAATAGCGGCGGCCCGCTCTTGAACCTCAATGGCGAAGTCATCGGAGTGAACACGGCGATCAGCAGCCGTAGCGGCGGTTCGGAAGGGATCGGCTTCGCGATTCCGGTCAACATGGTGAAGTGGATCAGTCACCAACTCATCACCGGGGGCAAAGTCAAACGGGCTTATTTGGGCATCGGCATTCAGCAGCTTGATCCTCATGTGTCGAAGGGGTTCAAGCTCGATGGACTGGAAGGCGCCATCGTCACGACGGTTGCCAAGAGTTCGCCGGCCGAGAATGCAAAGTTGCAAGAAGGGGATGTCATTCTGGAACTCAACGGCCACAAAATCACGAATCCGCGTTCGCTGCAAAACACCGTCGAGCGACTCGATGTCGGCAAGACCTACAAAGTGTTGATCCTCCGCGACGGCGCGAAGCTTGAGTTGCCGATCACGATGCGCGAAATGCCAGAGGACTTTTTCATTGCGGGTCGAAACGGCGGTCGCCGTGGTCCCGGCAAAGGTCTGCCGCCGAAGGAAGAATCGTTCAACGAACTCGGAGTTCAAGTCAAAGAGTTGACTCCCGAGATCGCAAAGGAACTTGGCTATGACGAGAAAGCCACGGGCCTGGTCATCACGAATGTCGATCCGAAGGGGGCGGCCGCTCTGGCGGGAATTTCCGTCGGCCAGATCATTGAGAAAGTCGGCAACAAGAAGATTACATCGCCAAAAGACTTTGAAGAGGCGCTGAAAGGCACTTCATTGAAAGAGGGCGTCACGCTGTTGATCAGCACACCCAGCGGCAAACGTTTCGTCGCCGTGCAGGTCAGTGGCAAGTAAGCAACAGAGCCGCAATTAGTCTTGAAACAAGCGAGGTCACAGTCGTGGGGCAGGTTTTTAACCTGCCCGTCAAACACGGACTCTGATTTCGAGTGAAATACGAAATGTTGAAAACCGCGATATTTCACGGGCAGGTTACAAACCTGCCCCACGAGTTCGCTTGTTTGAGGATTAGTTCCCGATTTGTTGCCACGGATTGATCAGCGAACCACAACCGCGCGTGTGACGCACACTGGCAGCGATTGGAACTTCGATGGCGAATGCAGTTCGGCCCGAAGGGTCGCCACTCGAAAGCCCAGGGCAACG
>JAYVSP010000444.1:0-15153 GCA_043775215.1 Planctomyces sp.
GCCCACGTCAGGTTCGGAACGATCTCGGGCGGCTTGCCTGTTTCGCTTTCCTCGGCCAGAACTTCCGGCAGCCAACTCGATTTCCCATCGCGCGCGTGACAAACTTGGCAGCGCAATTGGTTCACGAAGCGCCGCGAGATATCCGTCGGCGAGTCGGAAGCGAGCGTCCACTCCGATTTGCTCAGGGCCGCGACTAATGCCGTTTGACTCGAGTTGCTGAATGAGTATTTGGGAAATTTGAGGACGCGGTCCAATTTCGTATCAGAGGCCAACGAGCTCAGACAACCGTTTGCAACCTCTTTACCGAAAACAGTTGGTAGATAGGGTGGCGACAACGGCTGACCGGTCGCGACTCGATGGCACTGCCCGCAGCGGTATTGCTCGAAGAGTTTCTTGCCGCGGACAGGATCCCCCTTGAGCCGCCCGGTGAAATGCTTTCGCGATTCGCTCACAGTGTCTTCCAGTAGCAACGCCAATGATTCGACTTCGTGCGGAGCCAGTTGAAAGTCGGGCATCGGATTCCAGGCAAAGTGCTGATGTGGCTTCGCGAGAAATGTCCGCAATCCGGCCGGATGATATTTGTCCTTCAGATCAAGCTGCGGTATTCGAGACCGCCGCAAAAAAAAGAGTTCTCCCGATCTCTGTTTGAGGTCAGTGGATTGCGGCGTCAGTTGATGGCAGCCGATGCAACCCAGTTCCTCCCACAGTTTCTTTCCCTGTCGCAGATCGTCTGCGGACTTGGGCCGTGGCAATTCTTCATCTCGCAACGAGCCCACGTACTCGGCGATGTCGGAGGCGTCTTGGAAATGCTCGTCCGTCAAATCCAAGGGAAACAATCGCGGCATCCGTGTGTGCTCTTTTTTCATAGCGGGATTGAGCATCCAGGCGTAGATCCAGTCGGACCGCAATCGCGAGCCTGCTCCGATGAAATCGGGAGCCTCGGCCTGTAACTCAGGCATCGCGGTGGAGGCATTGAGAACGTCGTCGGAAACTCGATGACAGCGAAAACACTGATACGACACAAACACTGTGCGGCCGCGTTGCGCCTGTACGACTTGTTCTGGCAGTCGTTCGCTGACACAGAATAGGGATGTCGGCGGGACTGGCTCCGTCTCAAATGCGGCCGATTCCCACAACAAGCGAAACGAAATCGGCTGGCCGAGTTGCTCGTCCACGACTCTCTGAATAGCCTTTAGTCGGTTGTAGCCGCGCACAAGTTCTACCTCGGCGGGCTTCTCGTCATTCGACCGCCAGACGACTTGATCATTGATCGAGACTTCGGTGGCCGAATTGCATTCCGCCAAGATGCGATACTTCCCGCGCTGCGGTGCGACGACATATCCCGTGGCAGTGATCTCGCCAGCTCTCGTGATCTCTCCTGGTTCGAATCGCCATGCCGCCATGCGCCGCACGTGGGGCAGGTTTTCAACCTGCCTGTCGTCGACTTTCGGCAGGTTGTAAACCTGCCCCACGAATTCGCAGCGAATTCCGGGAACGAGATCTTGTTGTTCGGACTCGGTCAACGTACCGGGACGAATCCGAGATGGCTTGCGTTTGACCGCATACTCCTGCCGCTTCACCGTGTTAATGGTCGCATCGAGCCGCCGCTCAAGGGGTTGTCCGATCGCATTTCGTAGAGTCATCTGAATCGAAAGTTGATTCACCGGTCGCATGTCAGCCAGTTCGAGAAAGACCGCATCGCCACTGTCGCTGTTGCGGACGTGTGTCGCGCTGAGTACCTCGACGTCATCACGCCCCTCCTGCGCCGGGTTCGAGACTTTGAATTCGGGCGAGCCATATGCCGCCGACCAATGGTAGTTCCATCGTTGCACTCGATAGTTGTCCGGATCTTCCGCCGCCTCCAAGTCGAGCCAATCAGTGAACTTCAGCAGCACGCCGTTCTGAAAGCTCGCGACACTCATCGGTAAATCGAGCGGCTGCCCGGTATATCGCACTCGCTGAAGGCAACCGACTTTCGCCGCATTGCTCACCCAGCCGCGCAGGCCGCTGACATACAAGTGCCCGTCTGCTCGGCGAAACCGACCGCGCATCACGCCCGATTCAAAGGACAGCGGCAACGGAACAGTCGCTCCCGGCTCGCGCAAAACAAGAAACATCTGACTGGTGCCGTATGAAAGATGCAGCGGCATTCCCGCCAGCGGCCCCCATGATCCATTCGGCACCCAGACTTGTCCGCCCGACGAATTGTCCTGCAAGCGAGGAATCCAACACAGCGGCGGAGTGAAGTCCATCGGGACATCCGCGCGATGTGCCGACGGAACGTATCCATAGAATCCGCCTTGCCGCACTTGAAAGATTGCCGACGCCGGCGTCCACTCCCCTTCTTGCGGAGCGACCGTGATGATGTCGCCGTGGGGCAGGTTTTCAACCTGCCCTGAAGAGCCTGGCAGGTTGGAAACCTGCCCCACTCCCAAGCCATTCGCATTGCGAAACCCAGTCGCGAAAACCTCCAAATTCTGTCCGTCGGGTGACACGCGCAGCAGACAGCCGTCGTGATCGGTCGCTCCACCTGCGTTGCCCTTCAGAAAATAAAACCAGCCATTCGAGTCCGTTTCGAGACACGTCACGTATTCGTGGCCGTTCGTCGTGACTTGCCCGTCGTTATTAAAGTTCTCGTACCAGTCCGCCTCGCCGTCGCCATTGAGGTCGTGCAACCGAGTGATTTGGTCACGGCCGACAACGTAGATTTGGTTTTTAACGATTTTCAAACCGAGCGGCTGAAACAGCCCCGTCGCGAATCTCTTCCACGTCAGCTTGTCGAGTTTGTCGTCCATACCGTTGAGCAGCCACACGTCGCCATGAAGCGTGCAGATCGCCGCGTCCGCCTGACGAGGAGAAGCGTCGCGAATGAGCGGCAAGTCCTCGAAGAAGTCATGCCCGCTGACAAACATTAGCGCCTTGTACGGGTTGTCGAATGGCAACGTGAGCGTGTCGACGACCAGCGCGTCCAGCTTGTTGGAGATAACTCCGCGCGTCGTGATCTCCGCCGTCCACTTCACCTTTCCAGGCGTTGCGAGCCGGCGCAGTCCCTCGTGGGGCAGGTTTCCAACCTGCCTGTCCTTTGAGTTGTTTTGGTCTGGCAGGTTGGAAACCTGCCCCACGGGGAACAGCAACTTCAGACTGATTGGCTTCTCGTGTGGGGCAATCGTCGCGGTGATCGGCCCTTTTTCGTCGCCCCGATTCAAAGTCGCCTGTTTCGCATCCGCAATGAGTTCCACTTGCACGCCCGTCGCTGCCACAAGCAGTTCCAGCGTTTCGTTGGACGGCGCGACTTCCAATTCGCGCGTGATGAACGTCGCGCCGTTGATCGTCTCCAGCCACGGCGACTCCAGCACTTCAACTTCCTTTGCTCCGACCGTGTATTTGAAGACGACGCGGTTGCCATGTTGATACAGGCCGCGGTACTTGGCCCACTCGCGAGGCAGCGGGCCGAACGGTTTCGGACGCGGATCTTTCCAAGTTCCGTCGCGCGACCAGCCGGGTTGTCGTGGTGATGAGAAGACCGGCGTGTCACCGATGCGCGGCGGGCCGATGATGCCGAACCGAGCGGGATCGAACTTCAAGAACTCGCCGGTCCAACCGCAGGTCACCCGAAGCAGTTCCGTATCGAATAACACTGACGCTTCTTGCTTCTCGCCGACGCGAACGGCGATCCCTTTCAAGGTCATTTCAGTCGGCGTCCAGATCGTCGCGCTGTAGAAGCGCCCGACGTCCATGCTTTGCAGGCGATTGTCGACCGAGTCCTGTTCGGTCCATTTGAAGCCGACCGCCGCTTCGCCCCAGTGATCGGGCTTCGTTTTGGAAACCTGATTGCCAGAGTCATTCGCCGTTCGGTCTACTTTTTTTTTGCGGTGGATGCCGGCAGACCGTCAGGGCTTCCGGGCAGCCACGCTTTCAGTTTCTTCGACGACTCGTCAATGAAACTACTTTGCTCGGTAAGCACATCGAAACTCCACAACGCAATCGTTGTGTCGTCTGTTTTGAGTGCTTCGGCCGGCACGCGATCAACGGCTCGCACTCCGCTCGACAAGCGAACCTCGTCAATGAGGCCGTCGCAGCCGATCGCTTGATCGACCAACGTGCCGAGAGCCAGTTCACCTTGAGTTTTCGGGAGATCTTCGGTCGCGCTGGCGGCCGGGTCAGGAGACCCGCGCCGAGCGACGGGTTTCACTTCTTGATCGGCGCTTTGCTTGCCGTCGACGAAGAGGCGAATCCGAGTCGGCTCGAACTGCATCGCGACAAAATGCCATTTGCCGTCGGCAATGTCGTTCGCGGTCTTCGTGTGGTCGGGCGACATGCCGGGGGTGTAGACCGTGAGGTGTCCGCTGCCGGGCATTGAGAACAATTCCCAGTGAGTCGGAGAGGATTTCAGTTCGTTCGCAATTAAGATGTTGTACGACGACTTGCTGTCGAGCTTCACCCAACACTCGACGGTGAACGGCAGCTTGCGGAACTCATCGCGATGATTCACGAATGCGCCGCCGAAACGGGCATCGAGCGCCCGGCCAAAGCGACCTTCAGCGATCACCGCTGACGGCGTTCGGCGCGGGTCTCCCGGCGCTCGGCGCGCTTCAAAGAATCTTCCAGCGTCCACGGACTCCCCGCTCGGAAGAGTGTGTTCTCGGTAATCGCAACCGGCGGATCGAAGCTGATGTTCTCTTGCCGCGCGGCCCAAATACTGCCACGCCGGATCAGCGCACCGGCTTTGCGAATCGACACGTCCGCATGTCCCAGCACCGTTTGGAAGACGCGAGACTTTTCGTACTCGTAGGCCCACGCGAGCGGTTCGTCCTGCTTCGTGACCTTCGAGTGTGCGGTGATCAACGGGACGATCGGCAGTTCGCCTTGCTGGCGGAAATAGAGTTCGTCGTCGGTCTCGAATGACGGCAAGCCGGCGGTGATGACGTGTTTCTCGCCCGCGGCTGTCAGGTCGACGCGGAACGTGCCGAACGCATCATGGCCGCTCAGTCCCGGTTTGTGATCCCAAACTCGGCGAACGATTTTCGTGCGAAACTCCGGCCAGTCCGCCGCTTTATTCGGAAGCGTGTCCGTCCAACTGCCGTTCGCAAAATGAATGACCGACAGGCCGCCGCCGTCTTTACAGAACTTCTGCAAGCCGGCCTTCGCGGCGTCGCTCAACGCGCCTCGGTCCCAACTGCTATAGTTCAGCACGATCGCATCATAAGTTTCGCCCAACGTAGCGCTCGGCGCGGGTCTCCCGACCCCGCCGTTTTCGCCGACCGCAGGTCTCCCATCGGATTTCACTTGGCCTTTCAGGAGACCTTCGGTCGCGCCGACGGCGGGGTCAGGAGACCCGAGCCGAGCAACTACCTTCGCCAAGTCTTCGGGATTTTCGGTGACATTCACAAACACGCGCGGGTCTTGTTCGAGAACTGTGATCAATGCGGCGGTCGTCTTTCGCCAGTCGTGAGCCGGATGATTGTGGCCGGTGACTATCAGCAGACGGATCGGCTCTTCCAGCGTCGATTGCACGCCGCCCTCGGGCACCTCCTCGACTCCTGCTGTCCAGACAATCGCATTGAGGATCGTGCGGCGGAAACTCTCGTCCCACCAGTTTAGAAAGTAGTGACCGCCAGTGGTCCCGAAGCCTCGACCGCCGTCTTTGCGTTGTACGGCCCACGCGACGGTGTTGTCCTTCTGCTGACCGGGCGGTTTCGTTTGCCAGATCGGCTGCACGCGCTCGTCACCGTCGCGAAAGCGGAGGTTGAAGTAGAACTCCTCTTTCACCGCGAACGGTTTCACTCCGCGAGCAACCGGATGATCCGGCTTGCCGATCGTCACGCTCGCATCCCAGTGGCTGATCGCCGAATACCACTTGTTCGCGCCAGGACCGGTTTCGTAGTCGAAGTAGCCGCCGACCCATTCGGTGATCTGGTCGTGAACTCGGCTGGGATTGAACGTGGTCCAGTGAAATTGAACGAGCCCGCAGCCGCGTTGCATCTGCCGTTCGAGCGTCTGGAAGCGTTCGCCGACATACAGCGGATGGTCGGTCAGATTGCGATCGCCACCGTCGGAAATCATCACGATCGTGTGAGCATCATCGAGCGTTTTCTCATCAGTCGGCCAACCTTTGAAGTGCGTCTCGACAACCAGCTTTCCCTTCAGATTTGGCGATGTGTCGAGCAGATGCTTCAACAGGATGACGCTCTTTTCGTACTCGTGCGTGTATTTGCCGTGCCCCGTGATCGGTCCAGCGACCAGGACAATTTTCTTCGCGGCGGGATTGTCTTGAGCCATGACGGAGCAGGCAGCGGTGAGCAACCAGCAGCAGATCGTGAGAAAGGGCAAACAGACATGTGACATCAATGACGATCCTCGAAACGAACGGTGCTCAGGATACGAATGTCTGTACCGAATTTGGGCAGGCTTGGCTCGGAGCGTCAAGCGACACGGTCAGTAATCGGTCGCCGTCTCGCGTCCGGCGCGAGTGCTCAGCGCTTGATAGACTGTGAAGTTCATGCTTTGGCTCAGCCCGGCAACGCGACCGTCTCCCATCAGGAAGTTGGTGACTGTGATGTGTGCGGACGAGACGTCGCGGTCGTCGCTGAAGTCGTTATTGGGCGGATGTCCCGTTTGGAACAGCACCATGTGGCCGTGATCGTCGGTGGGGTCTGACAATTCGCGTACGGCTGCGGCCCAGGTGGTCTCATAGGTGAAATGCACGCCGTGCGGAATGCCGCCGCGGAACGGCCCGTTGACTCGCTCGCCCACAAACAATGTTTGAGATAAGCCGTCTTTCACATCACCCAGACGCGTCGTGCTATTGCGACTGAAGACACCGTCACGCTGCTCTTGATTGGCATCCAGATCAGGCGGGCCGAAATTGCCAACATAACAGCCCATGGCATACAGCTCGGGCATTGCCGCCCCCATTGAGACGAATCCGTTTGCTGAGATCGGATCGGTCGGACACAAGAACGCAGGCAGGTGACGCATACGAGGCACGATGTTGGCGTTGTCCCAGATCGGTAATTTCCAATTGAACTCGCGATATACATTCCGCTGTTCGAGCATCGGTAGGATCAATGCTCCCCAGCCAAAACCCATCGCGTTGCCGGCTGGGTCCGGTTTATAGAGATATCCCGGTGGCAGCACGCGATGTGCTTCCGAATAATTGTGCAACGCGAGGCCAAACTGCTTGAGGTTGTTGCGGCATTCGCTCCGGCGCGCGGCCTCACGAGCCTGTTGCACCGCCGGCAACAACAACGCCATCAAGACCGCGATGATGGCAATCACCACCAATAGTTCAATCAGAGTAAACCCACGACGCTGAGGTATGCACCGCATCAAAGCACCTTAAAAAAAGCCAATTACTGGAATTCAACTCACCCGTCTTGTTTTCGAGAAAATTACACTAACGGCGTTGACACTCGTCGGCAATCAACTCGCTGGCCGTTCGAGTGGAGTCGCGTGCAAACGGATCCTGCCTGCAAGCTTGTTGACGGAAATCATCATCAATACAAAGCTGTCGTGTCACTGCTCGGATTTCTCTGGTTTCGTTTCGATTATCTCGCGGATCGACGTCCGGGCCAGACTCCCAAAACGGGTTGGCTCGCGCCAATGTGCGTCGGCCTCATTCCCAACTCCGCCTCGCACCATGAGACACGACTTCGCTTGATAACAAATCCGATTTTCATCATCCCGGTGCCGCGAGCGGCATAAGTGACTCCAAATGGAAACTCGACATGCTTCGATTACTGGGTTCACGAAAACGGCTGTGTGACGGCGTCTCGCGGCGTGAGTTGTTGACGCTCGGCGGACTGAGCACGCTCGGCGCGGGGACCGCGTCGGTCGCATTGACTGATTTACTGCAAGGCCGAGAACTTCGCGCGGCCGAGACCGGCAGCGCGCCGAACTTCGGGAAAGCGAAAGCTTGCATTCTCTTGTTTCTGTTTGGCTCGCCTCCGCAGCATGAGACGTTTGATCCGAAGCCCGCCGCGCCGGCCGAAGTGCAAGGCGAACTGAAGGCCATTTCGACGAACGTGCCTGGCGTCGAGATCGGCGAGTTGCTGCCATTGACGGCACAAGTCATGGACAAGATGACGGTGGTGCGGTCGATGTCGCATCCGTATCCCGTGCATGGCGTGGCTTACGCCGTGACCGGAATGCCGACCTACACGCCCGATATCGAGGCCAAGCCGCGCGATCCGATGCACTGGCCGTATGTCGGTTCGGTCGTCGATTACCTCGAACGCCGACGGCCACGGCGTCCGGGCGAGCCGTTCATTCCGAACAACGTCGGGCTGCCGTGGCGGTTTGGCTCGAAGTCCGATCTCCCGACGCTGGCGGGACCGTATGCGTCGTTTCTGGGCAGTGCCTACGATCCGATCTGGACCGATTTCGATGGAACCGGCACGCGCGTTGTGCCTCGGCTGACGGACGCTCAAACCAAACAAGTTCGCGATCCGTTCGGCGGCACCGTTGCCGACGGGCGATTCCGATTGTCCGAGACCGGGCCGCTCGAAGGCTTGTCGGCCGATCGTTTCGACGTGCGCCGGCTGCTGTTGAGCCAATTCGATGCACAGCGCGACTGGCTGGAGCGTCATCGCGGCATCGAAACGTTTTCGCAGCAACAGCAGACGGCCTACTCGCTGCTGACCACGAACAAAGTCCGCGAGGCGCTGGACGTGCAGCGCGAAGCAGACGCGATGCGGCAGCGCTACGGCATGACATTGTTCGGACAGTCGTGTCTCGCGGCGCGGCGGCTGGTCGAAGCGGGGACGAAGTTCGTGTCCGTCTATTGGGATCCCTTTGAACTCTTTGGCGGAAGCTGCTGGGACACGCATGCGAATCATTATCCCCGTTTGAAGGAGTACCTGCTGCCGGTGTTCGATCAATCGTACTCGTCCTTGCTGCGCGATTTGGACGAACGCGGAATGCTCGACGAGACGCTGGTGCTGTGCATCTCCGAGCACGGCCGCACTCCGAAGATCGACAGCAAACCAATCGGAGCCGCGCGGCATCATTGGTCGAGCGTTTATTCCGCAGCCTTCGCCGGCGGCGGGATCGCGCGCGGCCGAGTCGTCGGCAAGTCCGACGCCCAAGGTGGCTTCGTCGCCAGCAATCCGGTCTCACCGAAAGACATCCTCGCGACCACGCTGCATCTGCTGGGCATCAACCCGCACGTCACGGTGCCGAATCAAGTCAATCAACCGGTCGTTGCGGTCGGCGACGGGCAGGTGCGCGCGGAGATGTTGGGATGATCGCAGACTCGCGTTGCTTGGGTTCAAGTGTGTGAGTACGCTGTGAGCACGTCACGTATCGCGAAATGGAGGAAGTCATGCCCACTGCCGCTCAAAAGCCCTCGCGGTTGAACATCCGCGTCAGCGAACATCAGAAAGAGATTTTGACACGGGCCGCTCAGTCGTTGAACACGACAGTCAGCAGTTTCGTTCTGGACAAAGCGTATGCCGAGGCCCAAGCCATTCTCGGCAATCAAGGGTCGTTTCGTTTGCCCGACAAACAGTGGCGAGCATTCGTGCGGGCGTTGGATGCACCGCCGAAAAAGTCGCTCAAGCTGAAAAAACTGTTGACGGAGCCGGGAGTCTTTGATGACTGAAGTGCCGTTGAACGTCCCCCAACCACTGACTCGCGAGCATGAGTGCCAGGAGTTCGACTGTGGTTCCGCGGCGCTCAACGAGTATCTGTGCCGCTTCGCCTGGATCAACCAACAGGCCGGAGCCGCGCGAACCTATGTGGCCGCTCGCGGACGGCGAGTGATCGGTTACTACACGCTCAGTTACGGCAGTGTTGAGCATGAGCGAGCAACGGCGCGGGTGCGCAAGGGACTCGCGCGGCATCCAATTCCAGTCATGGTGTTGGCTCGGCTGGCGGTCGATCGTCACGAACAGGGACGCGGTATCGGGCCGGGACTTCTCAAAGACGCCCTGCTGCGAACGCTTCAGGCCGCTGACATCGCCGGGCTGCGAGCCGTAATCGTCCACGCGAAGGATGACGCGGCTCGGCAGTTTTACGAACGATTCGGCTTCGAGCGATCGCCGCTGGACGAATTCCACTTGATGCTGTTGATGAAGGATCTGAAGGCAACGATCGGGAAGTGAACGCCCAATTCACGCGCGGGCTGTCACGTCTCGCGGCGCCAGATCGTTCCTTCGGGGCGGTCTTCGAGCGTGACCTTCAGTTCCGTCAGCCCTTTGCGGACTTTGTCGGCGATCTCGAACTGCTTGGCTTTGCGAGCGTCTGCTCGCAGCGAGATCAGCAGTTGCATCAGGCTGTTGACGAAGTCGTCGTCGCCACCGCCAGCGGATTTCTTTTCGAGCGGCTTGCGGAAGACGCCGAGCAAATTCGAGAGTTCCTTGAACACTGTGACGCCGCGAGTGAGTGCCGCGATCGCCGCCGAATTTGCGCGGCCTTCACCCTCGAGCTTGTGTTCGGCGATGAAGCCGTTGAGCGTTTTGCGGAGATCGAACAACACGCCGACCGCACCGCCGGTATTGAAGTCGTCGTCCATTGCGTCGAGGAAACGCGTTCGCAGTGCGGATAATTCCGTGAAGAACGCCGCTGGCTCGCCCGCAAGATTGTCCGATTCCTCACGCCGAGCGGCGACGGGGAGCGAATAGAAATCTTGGCCGGTCGCTCGGCCGAACGATTCGATCAGGCGGTAAAAGCCGTCGATGCTCTTCGCGGTTTCGGCCAAGCGGTCGTCGCCGAAATCGACGGGGCTGCGGTAGTGTGTCGCCATCAGGAAGAAGCGGACGGTTTCGGGATCGAACTTGGCGAAGACCGCCGTCTTCACCGATTCGGCCCCCTTTGAGCCGGCCAGCTTCTGTTCTTCTTGAGCCTGCTTCTCGGCCAGCATGTCGGCCGCATTCGTAGCGGGAGTCGCCAGACTTCCGACCGACGTCGGTTGACCACTCGTCTGAACTCTGGCGAGTTCAGCTACGTTGGAGTCGGTGGCGTCGCCGTGTCGGCTGTGGTCGCCGCCGATCTTGCCGCCGGCTCCGCTCTTTCGCAGCAGGCCGTTGTGCAGCCAGTACCGAGCGAACGGCTTGCCGGTGCAAGACTCGGACTGAGCCAGTTCGTTTTCGTGATGCGGGAACATCAGATCGAGTCCGCCGCCGTGAATGTCGATCGTGTCGCCGAGCAGCTTGCGAGCCATCGCCGAACACTCGATGTGCCAACCCGGTCGCCCTGATCCCCACGGACTGTCCCACGCCGGCTCGCCCGGCTTCGAGCCTTTCCACAACGCGAAGTCCGCCGGGTTGTGCTTGCCGTCGCGAGTCTCCGCGCGCGTGCCCGCCAGCATCTCGGTCAGGTTGCGACCGCTGAGCTTGCCGTAGTCGGCGTCCTTCATGCATTCAAAATAGACGTCGCCGTTGAGCGGGTACGCGTAACCCTTCTCGATCAGCCCGGCGATGATCTCCTGCATCTCTTTAATGTATTGCGTCGCGTAGGGCATGTGGTCGATGCCATCCACGCCGAGCGTCCGCAGGTTGTCGAGATAATCCTCGGTCATCTTCTTGGCCAACGCCTCGACGGTCGTGCCAAGTTCATTGGCCTTCACGATGAGCTTGTCGTCCACGTCGGTGATGTTGACGACCCACGTCACCTGATACCCGGAGTACGCCAGATACCGTTTGATCGTGTCGAAGATGACCGGTCCGACCATGTGCCCAATGTGAGCCGGCTTGTAAACCGTCGGCCCGCACAGATACATCGAGACCTTCCCCAGCTCGACCGTTTGAAACTCTTCCTTCTGACGAGTCAGTGTACTGTAGACGCGAATGGGCATGATTGAAAAATCCGAAATCGGAAACTCGAAATCCGAAGCCAGCCGAAGGCGGCTTTCCGGCGGGGAGAATCGTGCAAAATGGGCGAGCGGTTCAAGTCGGATTCCGACTCTCGCGAGCACAAGTCACCGTCGCAATCGGATTTCACGCCGGAGTCGCAGAAAGACCAAAGCTGCCAGCGTCACGAAACACGCGCCGAGCGAGACGGCTCCAACGATGTTGCGGTTGATAGGCTGTCTCAGTGCCACAACCAAATACCCTGCGATCACGATCAAGAATACTCCACCCAAGACGCACAAAATGACGCCGCGAATCGTTGGTCGGGTCGTGATCGCGGAGAATTCGGAAGGCTCAACTAGGTGTTCATCGACCCGGACCTCTAAAAAGCGGGACAGTCCGCGAGCCATCTCGATGAGTTCGGGCTGAGTGCCTTGCAGCAGATTGAGGCGTGTCGTCTTGCCGCCGGCAATCCGCACAAGATTCACCTGCCGAACAATTTCTTTGCCGTCCTCGAATTCTTTAACTCGCTCCAACATCTGGATCGCGTGAATCTCTGGAAAAGAGATCGTTTCGTCATTGATCGTGGCGACCTGGCTCGTTCGATCAAATCTCGCTCGCAATCCAGTGAAACGCTGAAGGAATTCTGCAACCCCAAATCCGCACGCACCAAGAATCGGAAACAGCGCGAACCCAATCGTTACGCTCCATTCCGCTTGAAATCGATGACACAACCACAAGATCATGGGAAATGTCGCCAGCAAAACAAGAATGTGTGGGGCAAAACTTCGCGGGCAAAGGACGAAAACCTCCGGTGATTCATGACGCGTGCGGATTAACGGCGGACAACTTAGGTCGGTCCGACACTCATCGAGAAAGACCTTCATACGGCGGCCTTCTCCAATGCGGACGATTCCGAAAGTTGAAGCAACGAAATCACCTGCTCGCGGCGAACCGTGGGAAAGCACTCCAGAAACTCGTCCAGCGAATAGCCGTTTTCCATGTACTCAAACAGAGAATGGATCGGCACACGTGTGCCTCGAAAGACCGGCGTTCCTGCCATCAGTTCTGGGTCAATGTTGATAATTTCGTTTGTTGTCACGAAAGCCTCCCGATTTGGCGTGTTGTCGCTCCTGATGCACTTCAAGGTGAATTCGTTATCCGTCGCGAGAACGGGATCTTCAAACGCAGCGATTTGGAGATGTATACACTCATACTGACGAGCAAACTAGCACGTGACAGGATTTCTTGCCAACGGATTTTCGATAGGAGCAACACGAGCAACGCTAACTTCGCTCAATCAACACGACGGCGTCCGCGTTGATCGCCTCTTGCCGTCCGATCGGGCCGACCCTTTCTCCGGTCTTGGCTTTGATGTTGACTTGGCTGCGGTCGAGGCCGAGTAGCTCGGCGATGCGAGCGGCGATGGCCGACTTGTGAGCCGACAGCTTCGGGCGTTCGGCGTGAATGGTGCAGTCGAGGTTGACGATCTTCCAGCCGAGTTCGGTGAGTCGCCGCTGAGCCTCGCGGACAAAGATCGCGGAGTCGGCGTTGTGCCACTGCGGGTCGGTGTTCGGGAACAGATCGCCAATGTCGCCGAGTCCCGCCGCTCCGAGTAGTGCGTCGGTGATCGCGTGCAGCAACACGTCGGCATCGCTGTGGCCTTCGAGGCCGCGATCGTGTTCGATCCGCACGCCGCCGAGAATCAGCGGCCGGCCGGCAATCAAGCGGTGCGTGTCGTGGCCCAGGCCGACTCGAAAGGACATTGTTCTTTTCCTCGCGGCTCGATCCGAGTCGCTGGGTAAGTGATTCCAAGGCAATTGGTCGTTGGTTATTGGTCTTTGGTCATTGGCTATTTAACGGACGAGGGCAGCGTCAAAAAGGCGTTTTCTGACTTTCCAATAATCAATGACCAACGACCAATAGCCAACGACCAATTGCCCGTCCACCCCAACTCCCAACGCGGCTGCAATGACACCGAGCGTGACTGCCGGCATAATTCTCGGCATCTCAAACCCAGGAGTACTCAGCATGGCGAAGACTTATCGGGTCGGCATCATTGGGCGGACGAAAAAAGGGGATTACGGGCATGGCGTCGACGTTGCCATCTCGAAAGTGCCGAATGTCGAGATCGTCGCACTCGCCGATGAAGACGAAGCCGGTCGCGCCGCCGCGGCCAAGCGGACGAATCCGAAGGCGACGTACGCCGACTACCGCGTGATGTTCGACAAGGAGAAGCTCGATATCGTCGCGATTTGCCCGCGGTGGCTCGACCAGCATCGCGACATGATCGTCGCGGCGGCCGAGCACGGTTGCCACGTTTATATGGAGAAGCCTTTCTGCCGCACGCTTGCTGAATGCGACGACGCGGTGAAGCAGCTTGAAATGCGACATTTGAAGTTGGCGATTGCTCACATCAGCCAGTGGTCTCCGGTCTTGGAAGTCGTCCAGACGCTGATCAATTCCGGCGAGATTGGCGAAGTGCTCGAACTGCGTGGCCGAGGGAAGGAAGACGCCAGTCGGGGCGGCGGCGAGGATCTATGGGTGCTCGGCTCGCACATCTTCGGGCTGATGCGAGCATTCGCCGGCAACGCGACCAGTTGCTTTGCGACCGTCTCGCAGAAGAAGCACAAAATCACCAAGGCCGATGTCGCCGACGGGGCAGAAGGGATCGGCCCGCTCGCCGGAGACGCGATCGATGCGACGTACTCGTTCGCCGACGGCATCACCGGTTATTTTTCCTCGCATCGCGGCGCGGCCGGCAATCCGACACGGTTCGCTCTGCAAATCTTCGGCAGCAAAGGAATCATTGAGACCGAAAGTGGTTTTGGAGCAATGACGCACATTCTCAAAGACAGCAGTTGGTCGCCGGGACGCACCGGCAAAAAATGGGAGCCGATCACGTCCGCCGGGATCGGAAAGCTGGAACCGCGTACCGATCTCACCTATGAGGGGGGCCACATCACTGCCATCATGGACTTGATCGACTGCATCGAACACGACCGGCAAACGAAGTGCTCGGCGGCCGACTCCCGCGCGATCATCGAAATGATCGCCGCTGTGTTTGAGTCGCAACGCATCGGTGGGCCTGTCGAACTGCCGCTGAAGACGCGCGAGAATCCGCTGACGTTGCTGCCGTAAGGGTAACCCGAAGTGTCAGCGAGGGCGAACGCTTCAAGACGCTGAGAATTCGTAGCCGATTGAAGCGTTCGCCCTCGCTGACGCTTATTGAAGTTGCGCATTTCGAGGGGAGATCTGAAGTTGTGCTGTTGTCCTGGCCCAAAGGGCAAAAACTCGATAGCCCAGGGCAGAGCGGAGCGGCGTCAGCCGCGTAGCGCCGCCCTGGGTTTGACGGACAAAACGT
>JAYVSP010000445.1:0-3076 GCA_043775215.1 Planctomyces sp.
CTCAAATTCGAAGGCATCTGAAATTTGAAATCTGATTTTTGAAATTTCATCCTGCAGATGTTCATGCGCAGCCTCGGAAATAGAAAATGCACAGCCCCTAAGAGCTCTTGCGGGTCGGATGATTTTGAATCGGCGACATTTCTGCGGAAACGTCCATCATCCGACCCACAAGTGTCCAAGGGGTCGGACGATAGAATTACCAACCTTGAGTCCGTTGATAGGCGCTGTCCCAGCGAGAAAGCACGATCTTCTGCCGAGTGTAGAACATGACCCCTTCGATGCCTTGCACGTGCAGGTCGCCGAAGAACGAGCGGTTCCAGCCGGAGAATGCGAATGCCGACATCGGGGCCGGGACGCCGACGTTGACGCCGACCATGCCGCACTGAATCTCGCGCGCGAACTGGCGAGCCGCTCCACCGCTGCTGGTGAAGATCACCGCCCCAAAGTGCGATTCCAATTGCGCTTTGAACGCGAACAGCCGCGCGGCTCGGACGGGAGCCGGTGTCCGCGACCACGCACCGAACGCCTGCTGAGCCGCCCGCACCGCCTCGTCGACTTCGGCCGAGCCGCTCATTGGTACGCGAGCAATCTCCTCGCCGGTCGACGGATTGTGGACCGGCCCCCAAGAGGCCGCGTTCGGAACGTACCAACGTTCGCCAGCCAGCAGCGGAACTTCGGTGATTATGGCCATCGTGATTTCCATTTTCGAGCACACCTTGATCATTCAATTGGTGCGCAGACCTTCGAGCTTCGCGAGTTTTCGAGCCTTCACGTCAAAGCTCCAAAAAGTGTCGCATCCCAGGAGGATCGCCGATGCGACGTGCAGAATGTCATATGTCCGAAAGCCATGCTTGGCCGTGTGACGATGAGCCAGAAGATCGAACGCGGACTCCAAGTCGGCAAGATCCAGCGGGCGTTCGGCGACATATTCTCCGGCTTCGACTTCCTGCATGAATTCGGTTTCGGCGATCATCACCGCTTCGGGCGTCGCACGAAGCTGCTGCGTTCCCTGTCGTGACTCAAAGATCAGTCGCTGCAACGCGTTGGTCAACTCCATGCGGACCAGCCATGTGGCCGGGAGCGGCGGACTCCCCTTCGCGCGCAGGGTGAACAGCAATTCGTCCGCAGTCCCCGCGTGGACGAGATCCAAAAGTCGATTCGTGAAAAAGTTGGTATCGGCGTAGGGGATCATTCCTCACCCGCAATGATCCTGTTGATGAGTTCCATGTCCGCGTCCGATGGCGGCACATATCCCGCCGCACGCAAACGCTCGCGCAACTGTCGGCGACGCTCCACCAAATTCGTCAGCTTTGCGTTTCGAGGAACCGGCAGCGGGTCTGGCTTCAACGAAAATGACCGGCCATCACGAGTCCGAATCCGAACACTCCCCGCCGCCTCGCACGCCTTCAAAACCTGAGCGGGGCGCCGATTTAGGTCGCGCACAGTGAACGTCGTGGAAACGCTCCGCGACTTGGACGAACGCCGACTTTGCGATGGTTGAGTCATGTCAGACATCCTGACTGACATCGACAGGGACGTCAACGCTGGCGTGACCGCAGTCGTGACGGTAGGTTTCGCCCGCGATGTTGATCGACGCCTATTACCTGACCGCTCTGTTTGGCAGCTTGGCCTTGTTGATGTTCTTGGTCGTGCGCGGCAAGAGCATATTTGTGGTCGCGCCGCTGTGCGCGCTCGTGGCCGTGACGCTTAGCGGTGCCGATCCGGTGGCAACGATGAACGGAGCCTACATGGCGGGCTTCGCAGATTACGTGAAGCGGTTTTATTTGATCTTCGCTCTCGGCGCGGTGTTCGGCAAATTGATGGAAGAATCCGGAGCGGCCATTACCGTCGCCAATACGGTGGGAAAATTGCTGGGCCAGCAACGAGCCTGTCTGTCCGTGGTGCTGGCGTGTGCTCTGTTGACGTATGGCGGCGTGTCGTTGTTCGTCGTTGGATTCTCAGTGTATCCGCTGGCGTTGCAGTTGTTCCGCGCGGCGAACTTGCCGCGGCGGTTCATTCCCGGCGCGATCGCGTTTGGTTCGATCACCTTCACGATGACGTCGGCCGGTTCTCCAGAGATTCAGAACCTGATTCCGATGCAGTATCTCATCGACGAAGTGACTCGGCAGCCGCTGACGGACGCTCGAGCGGGCTGGCCGGCCAGCGTGATCGTATCGGTTCTGATGTTCGGTCTCGGGCAATGGTATCTGGAGTGGGTGATTCGGCGCGATGTCGCGCGAGGCGGACATTTTGAGCCGCGCGGTGACGATAAAGGCACGCTCCCACAAGATTCTCACGGAGAGCCGGGAAGTCCGGGATTCAAGGCTGCGATCACTCCGCTAGTCGTGACATTGCTGTCGCTCAACCTGTTGCCGACCGTTTGCCATCGCTTGGCGGCATGGTGGGTGCCGACCGAGGACACGGTGCCGGCATCATCGGTGTGGGGCACTCTGCATGCGGTGCTGAGCCACTTCCCGGAAGACGGCACGTTGTCGATTTTTTTTGGCGTTGTTGCCGGAGCGATCACATTTCGGCGACGACTCAAAGACGTGTGGTGGTGTTTTGGTGAAGGTTTTGTCAACGGCTTTCTGGCAGTTGGCTCGACGAGCGCCGTCGTGGGCTTCGGCGCGGCGGTCAAAGGCTTGCCGGCATTTCAGACGGTGGTTACTTGGGTCACGCACCTGCCGGGCGATCCGCTGATCAGCGCCGCACTGGCCGTCGCAGTGATTGCCGGAATCGCAGGCTCGGCTTCGGGCGGACAAGGGATCGCACTGCCGATCATCAAGCCGATCTACATTGACGAACTGGGTGTGGCTCCGCGCGCGTTGCATCGCGTAGTGGCGATTGCATCCGGCTCGTTGGACTCATTGCCGGCTAATGGCTATCTGGTAATGCTGATCCGCAACATCTGCGGCGAGACTCACTCGCGGGCCTATGGTCCGATCTTCGTGACGACCGTCCTAGTTCCGGCGATCGGAACGGCGACGGCGATTGCGTTGTTCAAATGGTTTCCGGCTTGGGGGTTGATGTAGCAGGCACAGGGGTCAGGCACTTCGGAATTTCGGAATTGGCCGGA
>JAYVSP010000446.1:0-6028 GCA_043775215.1 Planctomyces sp.
GCCCTCGCTGGCGCTTCGGGTTAGTGTGGGCCAGGCAAATTTGCCGCACCCCTCTTGGGCAGGTTTTCGGGACGGATTCTTCGAACGGGAGAACATCTGGTGCCCGAGTCTGCGTTGGAAGCTCTCGCGGATCAAAGTATCCCATTTTCCGTGACGGGGAAGGCAACCTATGCGCAACAAGTGGAGGCGATACAAATCACGTTGGAAGGCACGCTTGGAGCAACTCGAATTATGGGTCGTCAGCTATCCCATCGAGATTGAATAGCAACTACCACTCCACGCCCAGCATGATCGAACTCAGACCGCTGCCGATGCCGAGCAGCGCGACTTGGTCTCCGGACGAGACGTGTCCGCGTTCGATGCCCAGTGCGGCGGCGGTCGGCAGCGCGACGGCTCCCGTGTTGCCGAGGAACTCGACGGTCGGGAAGTCGATCTCCGGGGACAATCCGACTCGGTCAAACAGCAGTTTGCGGTGAGCCTTGCCGACTTGATGCGTGAAGACTTTGTGGACGTCGGCCGCGTGCCAGCCGAGTTCTGTTTGGAAGTGGTCCCACGTAGCACCGGCGAGTTCAATGCCCGCGTGCAACAGCGCTTCCGAATCGGTCTGCATGCGCGGGCGACCGTCACCATGTTGAGTCGCGACACCACCGGCACACAGGCCGTGATGGCTCGTGTCCGTCAGGCAGACTCCTCCGAGCAATCGATGACCGGCGCGACTGAGATCACGGTGGCACAGCACGATCGCTGCCGAACCCGCGCCGATCGTCAGCGAAGCGAAATCCAGCTTGATGCTCTGCCGAGTAACGTTTGGATTTTTCAGCAGCGAGTCGATCGTCCCCTCAACCAGATCGCGTCCGTCTTCGGTACCGACCACGATGCCGGCGCGGACTTGTCCGAGTTCAATCATATTCGCGAGAACCAGCATGCCATTGAGCAGTCCCAAGCAAGCATTGCTGACGTCAAGAATGGCTGCGGAGCGCGGCAGGCCGACCCCATGATGCACGCTGCTGGCGGTCGCCGGTTCCAGTTGATCGCGGCACACGGAGCCATGCACCAGCAGGCCGATGTCCGCGGCGCTGAGTCCCGACGTGGCGAGAGCCTTGTTTGCGGTGATGGTGCTGATCTCCCCCGGCTTCACGCCGCGATCAAAGAATCGCCGCTCGCGGATGCCGGTCATCAACTCCAGCCGGCCAAAGGGCAATCCGAGCCGTTCGTAAACCGGAGCGAGTTGCTGCTCAAGGTCGTCCGACGTGACGACGTGCGGCGGCAACTCGCAAGCAAGACTCTCAACGCAAACGTGCTCGTAACGCATGAGAAGCCGGGCTTCCAAAACGTAGGTCAGCCTCTCCGAGGCTGACCGTCATCGCGGGCCAAAACCCGAACGCGGAAAAATTCGTACGTCCCAATAGAATTCGTACGTCCCAAAAAATGACGAACCTTGAAAAGGCTCGTCTACGATTTACGAGACGGAACTTAGTGAGCGAACACCGACGCGCGATTCAGGTGCTCCGTCAGTTCGGTGACTTGGCGGAGATCCGTTTGACGCTCGTCTTGCGATTCGGGCGTCGGCAGATCGTTGATGTCCAGCATGATTTTGCTGCGGACGTAGCGCAGACCTTGCAAGAGGACATCGCGTTGGTCTTTGGTCAACTCCAGAGAAATCATTTCGTTCATTCCGACAGACCTTGATGACGAATGGCTCGCCACATTCCCGGCAAAGTCGGCTGCAGCGGCACGACCGACAGGGCGAGATGATACAGGTGCGAATCCGGGTTCTCAACCGGCAAAGTTCATCGGCAGGAAGACTTCTTGACCTCGCTGCCGTCCGGCCGCCCGCACTGAATTTGCCCGGCAATTCCTGCCGGACGCCGAAGCTCAGGCATCCCCGCTGTGCTGAGTGCGTTCCGCGCGCAAAGATCGCTCGGCACGGTTTGCCTGAGTGGCAAGTTGCCCTTGCCGATAACGCGGACTTTTTCGGAGCGATACGGCTTGAAGGAACCTTGGATCGCAGACATTTAAGTGTGCATGTTCTCGTCGTTTGCCGACGGGCACGGTTTGCAGAGCCGTCATGAGTCAGTCTCCTTCGGCGGAGTTGAACACCCGCGTCACGTTTCCTTTCATCGTCTCATCAACAACTCATCCAGATTGAGCAGCACATTTGCCGTGACCGTCCACGCGGCGAGATCGACCGGGTCCGCGCCGTCCGGTAGTTGTCCGAGTGGATTCGTCGCGAGCTTGCGGGCTTTCTCGACGTCCTTCGCAAATCGTTCACGAGCGTTGTTGAAGAGTTTGACGAGGTCGGTCAGTTCGGCGTCAGTCGGCGGGCGTGAGAGGGATTGTTGGAATCCCCAGCGAGCTTGCTCGGCGGGCGAGCGGCCGTTCTTCACCATGCGGCGTGCCAGCGCTTGAGCGGCCTCAATGTAGACCGGGTCGTTGAGCGTCACGAGCGCTTGCAGCGGCGTGTTCGTGCGAGCGCGGCGGATCGTGCAGACCTCGCGGTTGGGCGCGTCGAACGCCGACATCGACGGATATGGGTTTGATCGTCGCCAAGTCGTGTACATGCCACGGCGATACTTGTCCTCGCCGGCGCTTGTCGCCCAGTCGATGCCGCTGCCAAACGCCGCGCTCAGGCCGAGGTTCGGTTGCAACGGCTTGACCGGCGGGCCGTACATCTTGGAACTGAGCAACCCGCTGACCGTCAACGCCTGATCGCGAATCATCTCGGCTGACAGCCGGAAGCGCGGGCCGCGGGCCAGCAGGTAATTTTCGGGATCGCGATCCAACAACTCGGGCGTGACTTTCGAGGACTGCCGGTACGTCGCCGACGTGACGATGAGTTTCAGGAAACGCTTCAAGTCCCAGCGGTTCGAGGTGGGGTGGTGGGGCGGTGGGGCGGTGGGGTGAGAATCAGGTCTCCCGACCTCTCCACCTCCGACACTCCCCATCAATTCCGTTGCCAGCCAATCGAGCAATTCCGGATGTGTCGGCACGTCACCTTGCGATCCGAACTCTTCGCTGGTGCGCACGAGTCCGTTGCCGAAGATCGTTTCCCAGTACCGATTGGCCAGCACGCGCGCGGTCAGCGGATTGCGATCGTCAACGAGCCACTTCGCCAGCGAGAGCCGATCGGGAGACGAACCCTCCAGCAGCGGATGAAAGGCGGCGGGAACGCCCGGCGTCACTTCTTTGCCGAGGTCCATGAAATTGCCGCGAAGCTGGATGTTCGTCTTGCGGTGCTTGTCGGTGGCGAGCTCTCGCTGGACTGGCACTGTCGTCGCCGGCTTGAGTTCGGCGAGGCTCTTCGTGGTCTTCGCCAGTTGTTCGCGTGCGGCGGCTAGTTCCGGAGCGATCGTCAGATAGAACTTCGTGAGCTCGGCTTTCTGTGCGTCCGTCCGTTGATCGGCAGCGATGTTGAGGATCGCCAAGATCGGAGCCGGTGTCTTCGCGAACTCGGCTGCGCGGGAGTCGTCGGTCAGCGACAACCGGAACTTGCCGAGCGTGTGATTCTCGAACGACGAATTTTGTTCGAGCGTGATCGTCAGCGTCGAACCATCGGCAACCTCAACTGGAGCGGAGGTGATCAGCGTCAGTGAGTGCGGTTGATCGAGCTTCCCGCCGACCGCCCAGCCTGTAGCCCGGTCGTTCCGCGACCGGGAATTCGCGTCGCGGAGCGACGCGACTACGTTTGCCGCCTCGAAACCGGCTCCTTGTTCGTGATCGGCGAACGCGCTGACGAATGGCACGCCCCGAACGCCGCTGAGCGCGAACTCGCTCGACGGCTTGGGTGGATCGACGACGTCTTTGCTGAAGATCGGCTCATGCTTGTCGTTCAACACGATGATGCGGAAGTTCCGCATCCGCTCTTCGGTCTCGCCATCGGTACGGTTCCAGAGCACGACTCGGTCAATCGACTGCTCGGACTTGAGGTCCACTTCCCACCACGGGTTGTCGGCCTGAGCCGTGTGCGAGACCGATTTTTTTTCGTAGTCGCCGTCGGTGTTGCCGTCGATCGCGAACTTCGCCTCGCCACCGTAATCGGTGCTGGCCTGCTTGGCTTCGCCCTTCGGCGCGAGATTGTCATTTCCGCTGAAGACCTGGACTTCGGCGAGATGCAGGAAACGCGCTTTGCCGGGAAGTTCAACTCGCACAAACCGGCCGTTCAACCGTGTCCCGTTGGGCGGCGTGATCGTGGCCGATACTTTCGATAACACAAAGTTGCCGCCACCGAAGCCCGCGCCTTTGCCCGGCAGCGCATCATCTGGCAACGTCTCCAGCCGCACTGCCGAGAAGTAGCCGAACTCGTGAGAGTTCGGTTTTGTGTCGTTTGAAGCGTTCGCCCGAACTCTCACGAATTCGGCTACCTTCAGCGGCAACTCAATCGTGTACGTGTCGGTCTTCGCGGGCTTATCGGCGCGGATCGTACCGTCATCGTTCGCGGTCAGAGTTACGCCGTTCGCCGAATTCATCTTCGCCGGCCTGAGCGGTTTCCAAGCCAACTGCCGCGGAAATGCCGCGTCCCACTTGGACAGCGATTCCATGATCGCGGGCGTGGCCGTCGCGATATCCTTTTCCATCCGAGCGACATCCGCCAACCACTGTTGCTTTTGCTGACGCTGCTCGTCGGTGAACAACTCGATCAAGGGAGATTCATCGCGGCGGTCGGCGTCTTCCGTCTGATTCAAAATCGCGAAGAGCTTGAAGAACTCTTCCTGAGTAATCGGATCGTACTTGTGCGTGTGACATTGAGCACACGCGATCGTGGTCCCCATCCAAGTCGCCAGAGTTGTATTGACTCGGTCCACGATCGCGACGTTGCGGAACTCCTCGTCGTTTGTGCCGCCCTCGCTATTGGTCAGCGTGTTGCGATGAAAGGCGGTCGCGATGAGCTGCTCTTCGGTTGGCATCGGCAGCAAGTCACCGGCGATTTGCTCGATCGTGAATTGATCGAACAGCATGTTCTTATTGAACGCCTTGATGACCCAATCGCGATATGCCCAGATGGTCCGTGCCGGGTCATCGGCGTACCCGGCCGAGTCGGCGTACCGCGCCAGATCGAGCCACTGCCGCGCCCAATGCTCGCCGTAGCTCTCTTTCGCGAGCATCCGATCCACGAACTTTTCATACGCCTGCGGATCGGCATCTTTCGCGAACTGCTCGATTTCATCGAACGTCGGCGGCAACCCGGTGATATCGAGCGCCGCGCGCCGTCCCAGCGCGTAGCGGTCGGCTTCCGGAGACGGCTGCAACCCCTCACGCACCAGCCGCGCGAGGATAAAGTTGTCGATCGGATTTGAAATTTGAAATTTGGAATTTGAAATACCAGATTTCAGATCTGGCACCGCCGGCCGCACCGGCGGCTCATACGACCAATGCTTGGCAAACGGAGCTCCCTGTTTGACCCAGGCTCGCAGCAATTCGATTTCTCGCGCATCGAGCTTCTTGCCAGAGCCAGCGGGCGGCATGCGCTCATCAGCGTTCTCGGTCGTGATGCGGCGAATCAGCTCACTATCTTCGAGCTTGCCGGGCACGACGGCTGTCTTTCCGGAATCCAGCTTTGCCGTCGCGCCGGCGCGGCCATCAAGCCGCAAGCCCGCTTGAACTTCCTTCTCATCCGGCCCGTGGCACTTGAAGCACGAATTCGACAAGATCGGCCGAATGTCGCGATTGAAGTCGATCGCCGGGTCGGCGGCTTGAATCGCGGTCGTCCACAGCAACATTGCGGCCAGCAAAAATCGTGGCATGAGCGAACTCCACGTCACCAAGGTGGGATAAGAAATTGGCGGAAAGACAGATGATATCGGCTTGTGATGGCGGTTCGCCAGCACTTGAGATCGAAGCAATCCGAAGCGTCAGTTTTGACGTTGCTCATTTCGAGGACGATAAGGGATGCACCTCTCGAATTTGCCGAGGAATTGAAGCCTGAAGCGCAAGTTTTGAAGTTGCGCTGTTGTCCTGGCCCAAAGGGCAAAAACTCGAAAGCCCAGGGCAGAGCGGAGCGGCGTCAGCCGCGTAGCGCCGCCCTGGGTTT
>JAYVSP010000447.1:0-7233 GCA_043775215.1 Planctomyces sp.
TTTTCAACATTTCGTGTTTCACTCGAAATCAGAGTCCGTGTTTGACGGGCAGGTTAAAAACCTGCCCCACGACTGCGACCTCGCTTGTTTGAGGACTAATTACGAACTTCACAAACTACGCTTTGAGCGTCGCGACAACTTTTTGAGCCGCATCGGTCAGGTCTGTCGCGGCGATGATCTTTCGGCCGCTGTCGGCAAGCATCTTGCGGGCGATCTCCACGTTGGTGCCTTCCAGTCGCACCACCAGCGGGACCGTGAAACCAACGGTGTCGTAGGCGGAGAGCAGCGCGGTCACGATCGTATCGCACTTCATGATGCCGCCGAAAATATTGACCAGCACCGCCTTCACATGTTTGTCGGCGAGGATAATGCTAAACGCTTCGGTGACTTGTTGGACGTTGGCTCCGCCGCCGACGTCCAGGAAGTTGGCCGGCTCGCCGCCATGCAGCTTGATGAGATCCATCGTGCTCATCGCAAGGCCAGCTCCATTGACTAGGCAGCCGATGTTGCCGTCGAGCTTCACGTAACTCAGTCCCGCCTTTCCAGCGCGGACTTCAAATTCGTTCTCTTCGCTCAGGTCACGCAGTTCGGCGAACTCTTTGTGGCGGAACAGGGCGTTGTCGTCGAACGTCACTTTCGCATCGAGCGCGACCAATTCTCCATCGGCTGTGACGACCAGCGGATTGACCTCGGCCATGCTGCAGTCGTTGTCGACGAAGAAGCGGCAGAACTTCGGCAGGAAACTTTGAGCACTCGTGACCGCCGCACCGCTCAGGCCCAATTGGTAGGCTAGTCGCCGAGCCTGATACGGTTGCAATCCGTACCCGCTGTCGAATGGCTCCTTCAGAATTTTTTCCGGCGAGCGATGTGCGACCTCTTCGATCTCGACGCCCCCTTCCGATGACATGATGACGACCGGCGAACCCACTTCGCGATCCACGATCACGGCGAGGTACAACTCGCGAGCAATGCTCAAGCCTCCCTCGACATACAGCGTGCTGACTTGCTTGCCTTCAGGACCGGTCTGAATCGTGACCAGCGTATTGCCGAGCATCCGCTGGGCATTCTCGCGAGCCTCGTCGGCAGACCTCACCAGTTTGACGCCGGGTTGCTCCGGCTGTTCTTTGAAGCGACCCTTGCCGCGACCACCGGCGTGGATTTGCGACTTCACCACGGCGATCGGTCCGCCGAGTTGAGTGAAAGCCGCTGCGGCTTCGTCGGGCGTGCGAGCCACAATTCCTTTGGGAACGCTGACGCCCGCTTTGGCGAACAATTGCTTGCCTTGATACTCGTGAATTTTCATCGGTCAACCTTGTGATTGTCAGAGGGTCCGCGAACGAGGGGCGGGGATAATAACGGTAATGAATGCGGGTCGGAATTGTAGGACGGTCGTCGAACGAATAAAAACGCGGGTGAAATTTTCTTCACAGTTACTCAATAAGGCACATCAATGCCCTACGCCGCTAGTCACTCGATTCATCCCAGTCTGGCTTCGGCCGCGAAAGCCGTTTGCGACGATGTTCGCAAACAGCTCAACGGGCCGGCTCCGGACTTGTCGTTTGTGTTTGTGTCGCATGCACACGCCGAAGACTTTGAGAGTCTGCCGGAGTTGCTGCAAAAAGAACTTGGCTCGAAAGTGCTCATCGGTTGCGCGGGCGAGACAATTGTCGGCGGCGGTGAGGAAATCGAGGACGGGCCAGCATTGTCGCTGTGGTCGGCGGTATTGCCGGGGGCCGAGTTGATTCCGTTTCGCCTGGAGTTCGGCGAGACCCCCGACGGTTTGATCTCAGTCGGTTATCCGGAAGACATGGCCGAGCATGTGGCCGAAACACGCGCTGTCTTTCTGCTGGGCGAGCCATTCACTTCGGTGCCCGACTCGGCGATCGAACGCTTGGCCGAAGAATTGCCGGGAGTCCCATTGCTCGGCGGAATGGCTAGTGGCGGAAGCCCAGGCGCGAACCGAGTCTTCTTGAATGATGAGTGTCTCGAAAACGGAGCAGTGGCGGTCTTGATGCGCGGCGGCCCGAAAGTCCGCGCGGTTGTGTCGCAGGGATGTCGGCCAATCGGGCCAACGTTCGTCGTGACGAAGGCGGAACGAAACATCGTGTTTGAACTTGGCGGTAAACCGGTGATTGAACGGGTCCGCGAATTCTTGCCGCTCTTGCCCGGTCGCGATCAACGGCTTGCACAGAGCGGGCTGCATTTGGGAATCGCGATGTCGGAACTCAAGCCGGCACTCCAACGCGGTGACTTCTTGATTGCCAATGTGATCGGTGCGGATCAGGAGATCGGAGCCATCGCGATCGGCAACCTCATCCGCACCGGCCAGACAGTGCAATTTCACGTTCGGGATGCCAACTCCGCGGACGAAGATTTGATCCACATGCTTGAGAAGCACCGGGCCGAACGAACCGATGCCACTCGCGCGACACTGCTCTTTAGTTGCAATGGGCGAGGAACGCGACTGTTCGCCGAACCGCATCACGACGCGAAGTCGATCCGACGCGTGCTGGGGTCGATTCCTTTGGCAGGATTCTTCGCACAAGGAGAACTTGGACCAGTCGGCGGCAAGAATTACATCCACGGCTACACCGCCAGCGTGGCCTGTTTTGAGTGACACCGTTCGCGATGGGCTCAAATGCCAAGATTGCTCCCGAATCCAGGTGCCATTAGACTGGCGGCCCGGATTCAGATACTCAGTGGAAATTTTTCGTCGCGGAGCCTGTGTTGCGAGCCATCATTAGCGACATTCATGGAAACCTGGAAGCATTGGATTCCGTCCTGGCGGACATTCAGGCTCAGGGTATTAAAGAGATATATTGCCTGGGTGATATCGTCGGCTACGGCCCCAACCCGCGCGAGTGCATCGACCGGGTGAGGAATTGCGACGTCGTCATCCTGGGCAATCACGACCAGGGAGCACTGTTCGACCCCGAAGGCTTCAACGCCGGGGCCGAACGAGCCATCTTCTGGACGCGGCAAATGCTCGAAACCGGCGAAGGAGCCGAAGAACGCTGGGAGTTTCTCGGCGAACTGCCACGCATCCGCCGCGAGCCGAATTTATTGTTCGTGCATGGCTCGGCGCGCAATCCGCTCAACGAATATGTCTTCCCAGAAGACATCTACAACCAGCGGAAAATGGAACGTATCTTCGGACTTGTCGAGAAATGGTGCTTCCAGGGGCACACGCACATCCCCGGAATCTTCACCGAGGATTTGAACTTTCTTTCTCCGGAAGAGGTCAATTTTGAGTATCGGCTGACGAATCAAAAGCATCTCGTCAACGTCGGCTCAGTCGGACAACCTCGCAATGGTGTGCCCGACTCGTCCTATGTGATTCTTGACGGCGACAAAATCACGTACCGCCGCGTGAAGTACGACGTCGAAGCAACCATCAAGAAAATCTACGACATCCCCGAACTCGACAACTTCCTCGGCGACCGCTTGCGCGACGGTCGCTGATCAATTTCGGCGATGGACTCCACTTGGCAATCAGCCGAAAGCGAATTCTGAAAAATATCGCAGGACTCCAAGAGAACATCCTCTACCATTTGGATGAGCACATTCCCGCATTGCTCTCGGGTGCCAATTGTGGACTGCTGCGATATTGGCGAAAGGAAGTCGGCGCGCGGATCGCGGAAATGGAGGAGTGGGCTGGGCGGCTGCCTCAGAATGACGAACAATTTCGGCGGGCGGCCGAGTATCACCAAAGATTAACGGACCTGATCGCCAAGCGACTGCGAGATCTTGGCGAATCATCGCTGTGAGGTATGACATCATGGGATTCTATGAATTGCGTGACTTGTTTCGGCAAGTCTTCGCGGCGGAATGGAATCGCGAAGAATTGAACGACTTCGACGAACTGCGTGAGAAGTTCGCCTTCCACATGGCTTCGATCTGCGGGTCATTGCCGAAACTGGCTGAAATTTACGCAGGCGATATTGCAACAGCCGATGTCTCCAAGGTGAGAAGCGATGTTGATTTCTTCATCAACGACGCGATGCCGCACCTAATTGCAGCGTCGCACATCTTCGGCCACATTCCCCAGATTTTCGAAGAGCAAAACGGGGTTCATGAATGGACCTCGATCATTGACGACGACGCAGCCGATGCGCCACAAACTGATGATGCTGCAATTTCAGGCGTCAAAGAACATGCCTGATGCCTTTACGAGACGATTTATCCCTCATGGACCAACAACGTCGGTTACTGACTTTTACCGTTCTGTCGTTCCTGATTCTCTTCGGTTGGATCAATGTCGGCCCGAAGCTATTTCCCGGCATGTTCCCGAAGCCACCGGTGAAGCAGGCCGAGAAAAAGCCCGTTCTGCCGGAGGACGACACTGACAAGGTCGAGGTCGTCAAAAAAGAGCGGAACGCCGAGAAGATCGAGGCGACCGCCGACGAGGCCAAGCTCCCCGACCACCCGACTCGCACGGTCGTCATTGGCTCGGATGATCCCAAGACGGGCTTCGGCTTGAAGGTCACCTTGAGTAGCGTCGGCGCGGGCATCGTCGCGGCCGAGTTAAACGATCCGCGGTACAAGGCATTGAAGGCTCCCCAGCCGAAAGCTCCGATCCGGCAACTGAGTTTGCTCGGCAACAACTTGAAGGCCGACCTGCAACCCTTGGAAAAGGCTCCCCCCGTCACCGGACAAATATCGGTCGCCTCGATCGACCGGCAACTCGCGAAGATCGACAGGGACGCCGACCTGCGGCAGATCAACTGGGCCGTTGCGGCGACTGCCGAAGACCCCGACGCCAAGGGGATCAACACGTCGGTCACGTTCAGCTTCAAGACACCCGACGGCCAATGGGAACTCCAGAAGAAGTACCAACTGCTTCGCTGGAAAAGCACCACGGCGTCGCGCGATGAAGATCCGGCCGGCTATCAATTGGCGTTGCAATTGGGCTTCAGGAATTTGTCGACCGAAGAACAAACCCTCGTTTACGATTTACAAGGCCCCGCTGGCGTGCCGCTGGAAAACGCCGAGCACACCAGTAAGTACCGTGACGTGAAGTTTGGCTTTCTAGACGCGAATGGCCGCGTCACGACAAACGCACTGACGATTGGCGAAATCGTCAAGGCGTTCGACAAGAACCAACTCGAAGAACTGAAGCCGGGCGAACGCACGTTTCAATACATCGGGCTGGACACGCAATACTTCGCGGCTCTGGTCTTGCCGCAAGACGCCGCCAATAAACAGGGAAATTACGTCGATTTCGCGAAGCCGCAACTCGTCGAAAAGTTCCTCGCCAATTCGAACTGGAGCGATATCAGCCTGCAATTGCACTCGGTCGAAAATACGGTTCCGCCCGAAAGCGAGATCCTGCATGATTACAAACTGTACTTGGGGCCGAAGCGAGTCGCGTTGCTCACACCGCTGCAAGCGGACAAGGTCATCGACTTCAGCGGCTTTCTGATTATTCCCGCAGCGATGGTCGCGTTGATAGGAAACTCACTGCTGTGGGTGTTGAATAGCTTTCATGGAATCGGCCTGCCGTACGGCATCTGCATCATGCTGCTGACGGTGCTGGTTCGCAGTTGCATGTTTCCCATCAGCCGGAAGCAAGCCAACAACGCTAAGAAAATGAAAGAGCTCCAGCCGAAAATTGCCGAGCTCAAAACCAAGTACGGCGATGACAAACAGAAGATCGCTCAAGCCCAAATGGAGCTCTTCGCTCAGCACGGCTTCAATCCGCTCGGCGGCTGCTTGCCGGTGTTCTTGCAACTGCCGATCTTCATCGGGCTGTATCAAGCCTTGAGCAGTTCAGTCGACTTGCGTCGCGCACCGTTCTTGTGGGTCGACAATCTCGCCGCGCCAGACGCTTTGTTCCAGTTGCCGTTCTCGCTGCCGGTTCTCGGGACCGAGTTCAACCTGCTGCCGATCATCACGACGAGCTTGTTCCTCTTCCAACAGAAGATGCTCATGCCACCGCCGACCGATGAGCAGACGCGCATGCAGGCGAAGATGTTCTTCTGGATGACGCTGATGATGGGCTTCATGTTCTACCACGTCCCCGCTGGATTGTGCGTCTACTTCATCGCATCCAGTCTCTGGAGTATGGGTGAACGCAAACTGCTGGACTATGGAAAGGGCGGCAGCTCCACCGTCACTACGATCGTGACGCCGACTCCACCGAAAACCGGCGAACCGACGTCAGGTTTTTGGGGCAAGTTGGCCGCTCGCCTGGAAGAAGTCGGCGAGATGAAGGATATCAACGGCATCCCCGTCTCTGGCCAGCGCCGCCCCAAGGACAAGGACAAGGACAAAAAGAAGTCCCGTTGGTAACGCCTGTGGCACACCACCAAAGGCGAATGCTGCAAATTGCTGACCAGAATTTAATAGGTGCCGTGCGTTCAAGAATCAAAAATTGGCGGTCACGGCTCTTTGACTACGCAAAAGCACTGCTACGCCAATTTTGATGTGCCCGCCAAAAGTCGGCGAACGGGGGCCGTTAGGCCCCTGGTGCTTTCACCGCTCGGGAAAACCAGAGGACTCACGCCCCCCCGTTCGCCTTCGTAAGTCGAGTTAGCGATAGGTCGGCAATGCTTCCAGCGGGCCGAGCGACACGGCGGGAGCTGGCTGATAAGCTGCCGTGGCCGGTATCGGCAGCCCCGTGACTGCGTCGTAGGATTGATAGGTCGTGCTCTGCGGAACGTAGGCTGGGGCGCCGCCGCCAAATCCGGGCGCACAGCCAGAATTGCAGCCGCCTCCGCCGCCAGTGCCGCAACCGTGCCACGGCCACAGGCAACAACAACCAGGCAAACTCGACAGCATCGCCGCCGCCGCCAGCAGTAGAGTGAGTCGCTTCATGAACAGATCCTTTCCGAGTGGAATCGAAGGGCCGATGCCACCCCGCCGGATTCATGCCGGTGGTTTGGCTCGTGAGGGAGGGAGGGAGGAGGTGCGGATAGGGAAGTCAGAGATGATGTTGATGAGATGCCTGTGAGTGCAGCCGAGACTTCGACCAACACTCTCAATGCGGGGCGGGAAATTAGAATTCTTCGCCAAATGGGTCAAGACGGATTTCTTGAGCGCAAAGTTTCGACGCACCGAATTCCGCGGATTGTAGGCGAAGTCGCTCCCGCGACTCGCATTCCCACCACGGCAGGCTGGACTCCATCACTAGTGCTCAAACAAGCAAACTCGTGGGGCAGGTTTGTAACCTGCCTGTGAAATATCGCGGTTTTCAACATTTCGTGTTTCACTCGAAATCAGAGTCCGTCTTTG
>JAYVSP010000448.1:0-2150 GCA_043775215.1 Planctomyces sp.
TAGAGAACTGCTCGGTGACGTTTCCCAGGGTAGCCGCGATGCGCGGCAACCCTGGGCTATGTGGCGCAATCCCGTTGAGATAAAGGCAAATCCACTAGATGCCAAACAGCAGTTTCCAGGACTAATACTAATAATGCACAGCCCCTAAGTCGGCGACGTTCGTTGAGTGCCCCAATCAACGAGTCCAACTCGAACGCTCACGCGAAAAACTTCGCGAACTGCGTTTTCACCGCATTCAATCCAGCGTTCATGAACCGCGCATCGTTGGTCATCGACAACATGCGGCAGCCTTTCGAATACAGCATCTCGCAGTGTTCCGGAGTCGGCGTCACGGCTCCCCACGGCTTGTTATGCTTGCGGCACGCGGCGGCGATTTTGTCGATCGCGACTTGGCATTTCGGATGCATAAAATCTCCGGTGACCCCCAAAGCCTGACTCAAATCGGACGGGCCGACAAACAGCAAATCCACGCCGTCTATCGCGGCGATCTCGTCCACGCATTCGACCGCTTCGAGCGTTTCAATCTGAATCGCCACCCAACTTTTCTCATTCGCTTCTTGAACGAACTTGGCCTGAGGCACTAACGAGAACCGGCCATCGAAGCCGCCATTGTTCAAACCTCGAAAACCGCGCGGAGCAAACTTGGACCAGCGCACGATCTCCTCAGCTTGCTTCGCCGAAAAGACCATTGCCGCCATGATCCCACCCGCTCCCGCTTCCAAACATTTTGTCGCCAGCGCGTAATCAGTGGGAGCAATGCGGACAAAGCAGTCGAGGTTCTGGCTTCGAGCCGCCGTGCAGGCGATTTCCAGCTTCTCCATCGAGAATCCAGAATGCTCGTGATCAAACCACAGCGTGTCGAAGCCGCCGTTGAAACCAATCATGTGAATCACATTGTGATGCAGCACTCGCCCCAAAGCCGCGACCCGCACAATCTCACCCTTCGCCAATCGTTCTTTCGTCCGTTGCATCGGAACCCTTTCGTGTGCAATCCTGGATTTGAAACCGGAAATTTGAATTCTGAAATCTCAGATTTGATTCACCAGCCGGCAGGCTAAAGCCTCCGCACAGACTTTCCCAGTCAGGCCAATCACCACCCCAACTCAACCGCTTTGGCGTACCACGACCAAAGCCTCCTTGTTGTGCGTTCGATCAAAACTTAGACTCCGCCGCCCGCTCGGAGAGATGGCAGAGTGGTTGAATGCACCGGTCTTGAAAACCGGCGTGCCCGTAAGGGTACCGAGGGTTCGAATCCCTCTCTCTCCGCTTCGTCAATCGCAATCAGACAGCCGCAATCCTCAGCAAACATCTGCGTTGACTGAGGGTTGCGGCTGTCGGCGTTTGGGAGTGAGTGCTCGCTTACTTGAAGGGCGGACTCATCAATCGTCATCAATGAATTGCTCTGGTTGTCACCAAAACCGGCAACCATTAGTGCAACCAAATCGGAGTCATTTTTGACCGGTTCATCGTTCCCGATCTTCGCGTTGGACGTTTCTGAAAGCGGCAACGGTGCCATCTGCTGAACGGCAGCACCAAGGTCGTTGAGATTGGCATGGGTGTAGCGGCCGATGGTCAGTTCAACGGTCGAATGGCGGGCCAGTTTTTGCATCGCTTTGGCCGAGACGCCAGACCGTCCCAAACGCGAAAGATAGGTGTGACGCAGAGCATGGAAGTCGGCTTGGCCGGTTTCGTTCTTGTATTGCCGCATCGGTGACTTGGAACGAGCTTCACGTTCGGAATCGTTCGGAGCATCAATGAGCCAGCGGTTGCGTGCGGCTTCAAGGTCTTGCTGAATCAGCTTTCCGGCTCGCTTCTGTGCGGCCCATTTACCCGGCCAGAGCAGAGACTCGGCTTGAAGCTTCGGAAACCACGACCGCATGACGGTCACGATTTCTTGTGGCAACGGGATCACGTCTCCACGCCGTGCCTGATCGTTCTTCGCGTCGATGTGGACCAGCGGCACCTCGGCGTCGAGTTCAAAATGTCGAGGCGTGAGGCTCGCCAACTCGGATGCGCGAAGTCCCGTCGCAAGAGCGGTGACATAGAGCGTGTACCGTTGCCAGCCAGTCAGCTTCGACGAAGCCTCGGCGTTTTGAGCAGCCTGCAACAAGTATTGAATCTCCAATTCGCACAACTCACGTCGTTCCAGG
>JAYVSP010000449.1:0-23253 GCA_043775215.1 Planctomyces sp.
CTGACCGAAGGGTCCACCGACCAGGGTGTCGAGGTCTTGCTCCCATCCGTGTGGCCTTCTTATCCGTGTGGGTCGGCGTTCTTTGAGATCGGTCAAGCCTTGGCAATGCCGTCCCACACGGATAAGAAGGCCACACGGATGGGAGCAACTCAAATCCCAGAACAACCCTATTTTTACCTTATTCCTCATCGCCCGCGAAAACTTGACTCAACTGCAACAACTTTCGGAAGCAGAGGAGTCCAAGATGTCAGATTTCAAAGTCACCCAATCGTTCCCGCAACTTTTCCATGGCCAGCCTCATGCGAGTCAGCGCGGTTCCGAGCGGGACTTTCAGTTCGTTCGCGATGACCGCAAACGTTTTGTTTTCGTAAATTCGCATTTGCACCAGTCGTTTCTGTTCGGCCGGAAGATCATTCAGAGCCAGCCGTACTTGTTCGATGATTTCTGTTCGCAGGACGAATTCTTCTGGAGATTCCTTTCGAGTCGCCGACCCCGTCACCGATTCGTGCCGTCGAGCGTCGTTTTGAGCCAACGCCCGAAAGGACTTTTCCTGAACCTTCACCTTCCGTTTGAGAACCAGCGCTTCATTCAAGGCCACCTTGAACAACCACCCTTTGCGAGTTTCCGACCGAGCCGAATGACCTTGCTCAATCGCTTTCAGCAACGTGGCCTGCAACGCCTCGCCCGCCAAGTCGCTATTGCGGAGCACCCCCAACAAGAAGGCCCGCAACTCCACCGCGAACTCGGCAAACCAAGGCGAGCCTTTCTCAGGATCGAACTGGTCCTCGCTACTGGCCAAGTTCCGCTCTCCGTCCCTGCCGAAGCCCGCCTCCGCGGTCAAACGATGCGCCGTACCGACCGGTTATTTTCCGCGACTTGCAGAAATCTAAAAATTCTCGGGCCGAGTATCCTTCGATTCGCGCAGCCCGTAGCTGAACTCGCCAGAGTTCAGATCATCGAACGTCAAAATGCCTGAATTCTGGCGATTCAGCTACGGCGATTGTGCTCCCGTCGGCAGCAGGCCAAGCAACGCCGCGTCCTTTAATTCCCGTGCTCCCATTGCCGCTCGTTTGGCGAAGGCTGCACCGAGTTCACGAAGCTGATTGTGCTGAGAACAGGCTGCCGCAAGCAGTCCGTCGTCCCACGCCTGAGTCCGCAGGATCGAACTGGCTTTGCCATCCGTCGGCTCACCCGTGGCGAAAGTCTTCTTCAAGAGCGGCTCGGCGGCACTGACGTCGGATTGAGCAAGGCGGATCAACGCCAGCAGCACGTTCACGCGGTTGTCGAATCGCTTCATTCCCTCGGTCGCGACGAACGTGGCGAGTTCATCCAGTCGGTTGGCCTCGCGAGCCGACTCGATCAGCAGTCGCGCGGTCGAGATCAACCGCAGCTTCGCATCGGCCGTCTGGTTACCGTCGGTGAGTGAAGCGGAACCGGACATCAACCGCATTTGCGAGCGAGCGTTCGAGCCACCACCGTCGGGCAGTGACCACATTTTCCAGAGCATGTATCGCTCGGCCGCCGGGCGTGATTGCAGCGTCTTTTCCAAAGTGGCCAACACCGCGCCGGGGTTTTCGTCGGCGAACTTGTCAGGCCAGCGCGCGTCCGCTGCCTGGCCCAGAAGCTCCAGCGATTCCGGTGCGAGCCCGGCTGCCGCGTATTCCTGAGCCAACTCCAGCAGTTCCAATCGCCGCAGATGCTGGCCGTCCATCGCGCCGGCCGAGGACCAGACTCCCTCCATGTGCCGCAGATGAGCCGCGATCGTGTCGCGGCCTTGATCCGCTTGACCATTCTTCAAGTGATGCCGAGCCAACCAGCGCCGCAAGTCGGCCGCCGGGAACTCGGCTTTCGCACTCGTACCCGACAGCGACGACAGCAGCGCCGTGAACAACTTCGCCGTCCGGTCGAGATGCACCGTCTGTTGAGACAACAGCCGCACGATCTGCGCCGCGATTCGCTCCTCCTGAGCCAGCCATGCTCCGTCCGGTTGCTGTTCCAGCTCGGCGAACTGCTCCGCGAAGAGAGCATCGTCGCCGGTCGCCAGCGCGAGTTGCAGCTTCATCAGCCGCAACGACATCTCCGACTGCTTGGACTTCTCGCGCGAGGCGAGTCGTTTTCGCAATTCCTCGACGCGCGATTCGGCGACGGCGAGTTGGACCAGTCGTCCTCCCAGGCTAGCGGGAGTCGCCCTTTCCATTGGCCTCGCAAATACGAAGACCTCGCCGCGCGGACCAGAGGGGAGCACACAATCGGCCAGCGCGGCGAAGATCGCATCGGCGGAGACTTGCTGTTGTCGCCAGCGTGGTTCCAGTTCCTCCCACGCGGCGACTACGGATTCGCTCGCAAAATCCAGAACGTGACTGCGTGAGTTGAAAATCAAACCCCCGAATGACGCGGTTCCCAACGACGACTCGGTGGCCGTCGGACCAAACGTTCGAGTGCTGGCGTTGTCTTTGTGCCAGAATCTCACGGAATCTCGGAAGGCTTGCAGCGACAATTCGCCGAAGCCGGCATCGAGTGTCATTCGAGCCAATGCGGTCGCTCGCGACATCCGAATTTCCGGCCACTCACCGCTGGTGATGACCCGCCCTTGCACGAGCATCGGCACCGTTTCCTCCGGCGATCGCGGATGCAGGACGTCTGCAATCAACATCGTCCAGAATTGCCGAGCGTCGTCGCGGTCGCCGCGCTGCAGAGCCAATTGACCTTGCTCGCGTCGAATGGCCCACAGGAAGCGCGGATCACGTTGCCGTTGTGTCGCCGCGATCGACAACGTGGCCAGTTCTTTGTGGAGCAGGTTTTCAACCTGCTTGTCTTCTTTTTTTGGCAGGTTGGAAACCTGCCCCACGATGATCCACAACGCGAGCTGCGGATCAACCAGCATCTGCCGCTTCGCCTCTCCCGATTGTTTCGTCGCCAGTTCGACCGCCGCGCGAACGGACTTCAACTCCCGCGGACGTTTTGGTGACGACAGTTCCGTTTGAGCGGCGGCGATCGCGATCGAGAGGTCGTCGGGGAATTGCTCGCGCAGGCGATTGAGTTCCACAACAACTTCCGGCCAGAGTTTGTCATCAGCGGCCGCGGCTTTGACACACGCCAGAATCGGGCTGTGCAGTTGCAACTCGGCCACGGACTCGCCGATGACTTGCGGCAACAAATCCAATTGTGGCCGAGATCGCTTGCGAGCCGGTCGCTCGCGAGCCGCCAGTCGAAAGATCATCGGCAGCATGTCCGGCTTGATGGCAACGCAGGCTTGAGCGAATCGTTCCTCGAACTGCTTCATCCACGTCACGTCCCCGGTGGTGCCTGTAGCCGAAGTCGCCAGACTTCGGTCGGATTGATCTAGGCTGTCCGAACTCTGGCGAGTTCGGCTACCGGAGGTTCGGCTACCGCATTGTCCGCGCAGCCGGAGTGCTTGAGCCAGCCGAGCGGCGATGTAGGGTTGATTCAGGTCTTTCGCGATCGTCGAGACGTCTCCCAGCGAATCGGAGATCGTCTGGTTGTTCTGCGGCGCGAGTTCATCGGTTGGGAGTAACGACAACAAGATGTCGATGGCCATTTGTTGAAATTCGGTCGTCTGGCGGTGGACGCGGCAGTGATCGAGCACGATGCGGCGGACCTCCCACGACATCGAACCGGTGAGCGCCGGATCGTAGAACCGCAGCGCGACATCGATCAGTTCTTTGTGGCGAGCCAACTCATAGCCCACCGCGAGCGACAACAATGTTGGCGGCGACGAGTTTTCCTTCAGCAGGTCGATCAGCAGCGTTCGCGCCTGAGCAATGTTCCCCTGCCTCAGCCGAATCATCGCCAGGAGCAAGCGGCCTCCCAGCCAGCCGGGATGTTTTTTCAAGGCCGCTTCGGTCTCGGCCGCCAGTGCGTCGAGCTGCTTCTGCTCCTGAGCCAGATCGAGCAATCGGGGCAGCAACCCATCCAGATATCCGTGTTGCTGCCGCATGACATCGACGCCGCTCCACGTCGCGACCGCCTGTCGATCGGCCGCGGGCAACACAAACTCGCGCACCAAGTCCCACATCTCCTCTTGCTGCCAGACCGACGGCTCGACCGTCAGCAACCGTTGTGCGAGTTGCGGCCGGAAGTCAGGCGATTCACGCCAGCCTTTTTGAAACAGTTCAATGATCAGCCGCCCCTTGATCGGCGGGCCGTGCAGGCGAAAGACCAAGCGGTTGAACAACTCGACGCGTTGCGCGTCATTCGCCGCCACCTTCGACCGCAACACCACGCGCGCCAAGTCTTCGGCGTTGCCCAATTCCTGAATGATGTTCTCCGCCTCGAACAGCACTTGCGACGTCGCGTTCGGTGACTTTTCGAGCACGAACAAATAATGCGGCACTGCCTCCTTGGCACTGCCGGCCGCCACCAACGACCGCGCGATTTGCAGCCGAAACACGGGATCGGGCGACTCGGTCTTTGCCACGCGCGCCAGCAATGCCTTTTGCTTCTCAACGTAGCCCGCTCTCTCCGTGAGCGGGACGGCCGCCGTCGCCGCCGAATAAAACTCCGTTAACTGCGAGAACACTCGCAGCGAATTCGGGGAACTCTCGAACTGCTGCTCGGATTGCTCAATGAGCGGCGTCAGCCTTCCGGCCGACGCCAACAGACCGAGCGCCTTCAGTCGCGCGTCCTCGCTGACCGCTCCCACCCGCGCTTGCGGTTGCCCTGCCCCCGCCGCCTGAGCCGCCGCGAGTGTCTTCGCCATCGCGATCGGTTGCGTGCGACGAACAATCTGCTCGGCGATCTGACACGCCTCGTCCAGATTCTGTTGGTTCTCATGCTGCTTCATGATTTGCAGCAGCATCCCCACATCATTGGCATGTCGCTGCGGAGCCCGCGCGAACAACGCCTGCGACTCCGCCTTCAACCCCAACTCCGAAAGCTGCTTCGCCAGCGCAAGTTCCTCCGCCGGTTCCAGCTTGATCCCAAACAACCGCTCCGCCGCCACGCGCGCCCGCTCGGTATTTTTCAACTTTGCGGCGAGCTCAAGTGCTCGCAGTTCGATGTCTTTGATCAACGCTCCGTCGGTGGTTTCAATTCGGTCGAGCAGTTCCAACGCTGTCGCATCTTGTGCTTGTCGGAGATGTGCCAATGCGATGGAAATCTGAAGAGGCGCATCCCCCGCAGCCTGGTCGAATAGCCTCTGCATGACGGGCAGCGCCTTCTGATGCTGATTCGTCCATGCCAAGAGGCTCGCCAGACGCAGGTCGGCGATGAATCGGCCTCGTGATCCCGGCTCCGTGCGTTCGACGTCCGCCTCCAGATACGCTTGCAAGTCCCACTGCCACTTGTCGCGGGTAGCGATCAAATAGGCTTGCACCAACACCTGGATGACACACGTTTCCGACGATCGCGAAGACTGGGGAAAATCAAACCGGTGGACCTCCATGAGATGACCGTCGCTGCGAGGTGGAGCGGGCCACATCGATGCTCCTTGTCCTGACACAAAAACCCTGAGTTGCTGAGTCTGCGCCTGCCGAGAAATGGTCGACATCAGCCCGTTCATGGAACCGCCGGGCAGATTGGGCGAGGAAAATGCCTCGGTGGCCACATCGAGAATTTTCAAAGTCGATGCCTGTGTCCGAGCTTCAGCGGGAGCCAACATGAGATGTTGAATCCACCAAGCCACCCAACTGGGATCGGCCTGGGTGGCGGGTTGTGGCGAACTGCCGCGACGAGGGGGCAGCGATTGCCACGACGCCACATATTTCGGCAGCAGTGGCAGGGCTGTGTCGGCGTCACCCGCGCGAGCCGTCATTCGAATGAGCCACGCAAACTCATCCGGTTGACGCGCTGCCTGAATTGCCTCGTTACGCAATTTCTTCCATTCGTCATCGCGTTTGGCGAGCAGTAGCTCGCGGCGAACGACTTCCAAGAGCGGGACGTCGGCCCAGGCTTGGACTTCAGGCTGGCTTCGCAGGTCGCGATAGGCAGCGAGCAGCGCAGTCATTCGATCGGGACTCAATGCCTTGCCGGCCCGTACGAGTTCGTCGTAATTGTTCGCTGTTGCGGGCGATAGTCGTGCCGCGAGCGAGCGAAAAAGAAGCCATTGAACCAATGGGTCATCTGGTAAGGAGTCGTGAAGTTGAGTCACGGCGTGTTCCACCGCATCGTCATCCTCACCGATCCAGGACAAATAGACTTGGTCCCACAAATGCCGAACCTTCGAGTCCGTGGCGGGCCTGCGGTTGTTTGATTTCGGCGAGATGAGCACCAGCGCGGCGATTCTCGCCTGTCCAAAGTCCTCGATCACTCGGAATGAAGAGCGATTCGGAGTGCTCGGTTGTCTTGAGGTTGTGGTGTGCGGCTTCAAACCAAGGATATTGGAAGGGCTTCGCACCCGTGGTGAAAACCCGTGGTATTGTGGTGTATGAAATGATTGGCAAAGCTCCAAACGATGAGTGAGTCCGGCGACCCGCGTTGGCAAAGTCGACTCACCAGAGTTCGTCGAGTTCCCGCTAGCCGGCGCTAAGACGCTTCGTGAATCATCAGAGAATGGCATCGCCAGAAGAGTTTGGACTTGCGAATCAGCCTGCAGCGTCTGGCCGCTCAGCCATTGAGCGTAAATATCTCGCAGGACGAATTCCCAATTTGTCGAATCAATCTCGAGTTGCCGACGAATCACCCTCACCGCGATCTCGGTTTGTCCTTCGGCCAGCAACCGGTCGATCTCACGCAGCAGCCGAGCCGGGTCTCGTTCGCTTTCCAACTGAGTAGCCACCAGTCGAGAGGCTTCGTCCGTGCGTCCAGCTTTGCGGAGCAGCGTGATCAGCCGCTCGTCGTCGTTCGAGCTTCCACTTTGAGACTCTGAACCGGAACGCGACAAGCTGGCAGCTTGTGCTACGGAAAGCTCAACCAGTCGCCGCTGATGCACGATCGCCGCATCCAGATCGCCGCTGGCTTCGCACAACGCGGTCATCCGCTTGAGCAACTCGACGTCGCGCGGCTCTTGCGGCAACAGACGTTCGAGTTCGCGTCGGGCTTTTTCCGCGTCGCCCGCTTGCTCGTATATGTGGACGAGGCACAGCGTCGCGTCGCGCGCGAGCTTCGGGTCGTATCGCAGCCGTTGCAGTCGCTGAGTCAGCTTGTCGAACTCGCCAGGAAACACCGCCAGTTCGCTCAGTTTGCGAACGACTTCGGTTCGGTCATCCAGCTTGGCCGATTGCTCGAAGACGCGCCACAAGACATCGCGAGCTTCTTCGATGGGAGCAGGTGTAAATCCTGAATTGAGCGGAATGGCGCTAGCCACCGGTGGTTGTGCGGATCGACCGGCGGCTAGCGCCGTGCCGCTCACAGTCGGCATCGCCAACAACTGCTCGGTCAACTGCAACGCCAGCCGTTTGTCAGCGGGGTTTTGCCGGGATGTTCGCCGCAGCACATGCAATGCCTCGGCCCTCAATCCGAATCGCAAGAAGACGTCCGCCACGAAGTCCGCTTGTTCGGGATTGCTCGGAGCGGCCGCCAACAAATCGCGAGCGGCTTTCAACGCGCGCTCTTTGCGGCCGAGCTTCATTTCCAACTCGGTGATCGACCGCAACGAATCGACGCGGAACCGCCGATCCGCCGCGATCAGCTTGTGATGCAAATCAATCGCCGGCTGCCACTGATTGTCTTGAGCCAACAGCCGCGCCGCCGTCTGCAAGAAGATGCCGGTGCGCGGTGCGAGTTCGCTCGCCTTCTGTGCCGCGATCGTCGCCTCCCGCAGTTGATTGGCCGCTTCGAGGTACTTCGCCAGACGGAAGTACTGAGCCGCGTGGGGCGGGGTCAGGTCTTCAAATTTCAGTTTTGGCGTTGGATTCGACGCGAGAGGTGAATCAACGGTTGACTTGGTCGGCGGATCGTTGGCCGATAGAGGGGCCAAAACTGAAATTTGAAGACCTGACCCCTCGCGTCGCGCCAACTCCGCTTGCAATTCTTCGATTCGCCCCGTGAGCAATTCGGACTCCAACAACACTTTGACCTCGACATCGACGATACGGTCGAAGGTCTCCGGTGTGTTGGCCAGAGCGGCGGCGGCCGCGAGCGCGGACATCGCCGATTCAGCCTGCTTCCAAGTGCGGCGCAGCTCCGCTTGCTGGAACCTCAGCTCCAGCGACTTGCGATCCAGCTCACACGCGGCGTCGATCGTCGTCAGCGACTCGTCGCGATAACCGAACCGAGACAACACGTGCGCCAATTGCGCGAGGTTGTTCGCCGTGCGTCGCGGACCCTCTGCCATCGAACGCCACACGGCCAGCGATTCGTCTTTCTGCTTCAGTGCATCGAGCACCTCGCCGAGTTCTTCGCGTTGCGGCAAGGACTCCGGGGCAAGTTCAATCGCCCGCCGCAGCAACTGCGCGGCGTCATCAAGCAGTCCCGCCTGCCGCATCAAGCCGGAGACTTGAGCCGCCACGACTGCGTCCTTCGGCTTCGCTTCGACCAGCTTTCGCCAGATCGTGGCGGCGTTTCGTAGTGCAAGCAGCTTGCTTGCAACTCCTTCATCCTCCGTCACGGCCGTTGCTATTGACTTGCTGAGTTGCAAGCTAGCAGCTTGCACTACGTTGAGCACCGCAATACCCCAGTCGCGCACATAGTCGGGATGATTCGGCGAGATTCGATCCAACTGTTCGTACTGTGTCACCACCTCGGCGAACCGCTGTTCTTGCTCCAAGAGGCGAATCAGCTCGAGCCGCAGTTCGGCGGACTTCGGCGCACGCGTAATCGCCGACTCCAATCGTTTGCGAGCATCCGCGCTTCGCCCCAGTCCGACCAACGCTCGAGACAATCGCACGACGGCATCCACGTCATCGGGTTGCTTCGTCAATCGTTCTTCGTAGTGCTTCGCCAAGCCCGCAGCGTCGTCCTGCAACAGAAATGCTTGTTCGACTCGCCGCCGCGTCTCGCGAGACAACCAGTGATCCGGCTTCAGGCCGCTCAGCAGTCGGTCGCTGTCTGTTAGAGCCTGCTCCGTCTGTCCCAGCTTCAGCCGAATGTCGATGACTTCCAGTTCGAGTTCCGACCGCCGATACGGATCTTTCGCGGCCTTCGCCAACGCCTCGAAGCGCGGCAGCGCGGCTTCGAGATGTCCGTCATCGAGCAACGTCCGCGCGATGAGTTCCGGCACGCGCGGGTCATTCGGGACCAGCTTCTCCAACCGCGACCAGACTTCGACGACCTTGTCTCCCGGCGCCAATCGCTGCTGCACTCGGCCGAGCGTTTGAAATATTTCGAGCAAGTCGGTCGGAGCCGGTTTGCGTTCAATCGCCCGCTCCAATGCCGCCGCCGCGTCAGGCAAGCGATTGAGCGTCACGAAGCATTGCCCCAACGCGAACGAGGCCATCGCATTCGCCGGCAACAGTTTCTCCGCGCGCTCAAACGCCTCGACCGCCGCTTCGGTCTCACCGCGAGAATCGTCGATCACTCCGACGAGCAGCCATGCCCGCCCAGCATCGGCGGGCTTGCTGTCGTCGACAGTCGCCGCCTTCTCGCGCAGCCGCTGTGCCAACTCATCGAGCGTCCCGCAGTCCGTATGAAACTCCAACACACGATCGAGCGCGGTGCCTTTGCGAGGATTTCGTTCCAACACCATCAAGAACCGCTCGGCCGTTTTCCGGGCTTCGGCGTCGGCAACGTTATCTGCCGCGTCACGTTCATCCGCGACGACATGCTGGCCGCCGAGCAGCAACAAGGTCCACAGCAGCACGCGGTAACTCACCACAATTCTTACCTCAAATGTTCATCATCGCTGACAACTGACGCCCCGTCAGAAATAAACGGAACGGATGACCGGGAAGTTCCTGGAAATCCCACCGGCGGTAGAACTCTCGTGCTTGCGCGTTGAGGCAATCCACGATCACCGCGACGAATGCGAAGGTTTGTCCGGCATCAAAGCAATCTCGCAAGGCTTGCGCAAGCAACAACTGCCCCAATCCACGCCGCTGATGGCGGGTGCTAACACCCAACCAAGCCAAGATCGCCACCGGCAACCTGCGTTTCGGTAGGTGGCCCGTCACTTCGGCCGGTAAATCCGTGAACTCAACTTGCCCCGTCGCCAGGGAGTAATAGCCGGCGATGACGCCGGACGGGTCGATCAAAGCTCGCGTTACCGAGAGTTGCTTCTCCTGATTTTGGAGCGCCTTTGACCGCAACCAGTCATCGACCTCTGATTCACTGCTGTGAAATTGCCGACGCGGATGCTCGCGACGCAGCCGCTCCAACCGAAAACCGTCGGGAAAATCAACGCTCATCGCGATTTGCCTCGCATAAGTTCACCCAAACGGCGTTGTGCCAGCGTCAACGTAGCCGGCTGATCGAGCGCGTTCCAAAAAGCCAGTTGCTCAGCGGGCGCCAAAGCGATGGTCTGGTCGCGAGCCGCTCGGACTTCACGCTGCGCTTGAGCCACCGTGACCGACCTCACGTAGTCGCTGACGCTGACACGTCGCAAACTGGCGGCCGCTGCCAGGACCGATTTGCTCTCTTGGTCCAGCCTGACCATCAGCGGACTTGCCGGCTTCGACTTGCCGCCGGGTTTGATCGATCGTGTGCTGGCCATGACGGCATCTCCAAAATTCAGTGTACTTCAAATGGCAATACGCGGAAGATGATACTCACTGACAAGCCGATGAGTCCAGTTTTCGCATCCGAGTGAGCATCAATCGGCCGAGTCATGGCCGACTGCCGCGAGAGTCCTATAATCTTCGTGAGCCACCCAATGAAGTAGTACACTGCGGTCCCTCTTGAAGCCGCGAAGGAAGCTTGACATGCCTGCGACGTTGCCAATTTTGGATTTCGGAAAAGCTCCCGTCGTCGAGGAAGACCAGCTCGATTTGATCGAGGAGATCGAGCGGCTGAAGCACGACAAGGATGCGACGATTCTGGCGCACTTCTATGTCGACGGCGATATCCAGGACGTGGCGGACTTCACCGGCGACAGCCTGAAGCTGGCACGCGATGCGACGAAGGTGACAACCTCGACCATCGTCTTCAGCGGCGTCCACTTCATGGCCGAGACCGCCAAGATGCTCAATCCCAGCAAGCGCGTGCTGCTGCCGGACATGCTGGCGGGTTGCTCGCTGGCCGACAGTTGCCAGCCGGAGCAACTGGCCGCGTTTCAGCAGCAACTGCGGGACAAGGGACACGACTTCGAGACGGTCGCGTACATCAACACGTCGGCGGCAGTGAAGAGCCTCGTGGATTGGATCGTCACCAGCGGCAACGCACGCGAGATCATCGACCGCGTGCCAGCCGGCAAGGAAATTCTCTTCGTGCCGGATCAGCATCTCGGCCGGTATCTGTCCGAAGTCACAGGCCGCAAGATGATCCTCTGGCCGGGATCGTGCATGGTTCACGAGGTCTTCAGCATCCAAGACATGCTGCGAGCCAAGAAGAACAACCCCGGCAGCCGCATCATTGCTCACCCCGAATGCCCGGTGAACATTCTCGAACACGCGGACTTCATCGGCGGGACCGAAGCCATGCGGAAGCACGTCGCGTCGTTCGCCGAGTCACAAACGTTTCTGGTCGCGACGGAAGCCAACATGATTCACCCGCTCCAAAAAGTGGCGCCACAGCACCACTACGTTCCAATTCCTGGACTCATGGAGTCCAGCGGCGAGACGTGTGCTTGCAACCGTTGTCCGCACATGGCGCGGAACACGCTACAAAAACTCCGCGACTGTCTGCGCGACGGACAGCCGGAAATCGTCTGGAATCCGTGCTTCGACAAGGCCCGCGCCGTCGTCGAGAAGAGTTTGCTCAAATGACTCGCGCCTCGCGTTCGATGGTGCGTAGACAGACTCCAACGAGGCGAGGCCTCTGACCGAAGGATCCACCGACCAGGGTGTCGAGGTCTTGTTCCCATCCGTGTGGCCTTCTGATCCGTGTGGGTCGGCATTCTTTGGGATCGGTCAAGCCCTGGCAACTCAGTCCCACACGGATCAGAAGGCCACACGGATGGGAACAACTCAAATCCCAGAACAACCCTATTTTTATCTTACTCTTCTCGCCCGCGAAAACTTGACTCCAACTGCAACAACTTTCGGAAGCAGAGGAGTCCAACGCGGCGCTGTCACAAAACCGCCTCGAGCTGATCGGCGGTTAGGCAGGCCATCGTGTAGAGCAGCCGCTGTTCTTCGCAGCGTTGGAGATACTCGGGTGGCATCGCGGCGATAACGGCGTCATCGAATTCGATGATGAATTTCTGATTCGGCTTTTTGCCGCTCAATTCGACGATCGTCGCGCTCCAGCCGGCAAACGAAACGTCGGAGAAATCGGGGGACATTATGCCCGCTTTCACGCGAACTCGAGAACCAATCGCCAATTTGCCGGAAGGAGAACTGCTCATGTTGCCTCGTGTGTCGCAGCGAACTCACAGGAAAACGCGCTGCTTAGCCCGCAATGAAAAACGCTGGTCCGGAGAGTCGCCGGAATATAGTGACCTTGGCTTTCGCTCGCCAAGCCTTTGCACACACGAACCGGAATCGCCAGCGAGGATGAACGCTTCTTGTGACTCGGATTTCGGTGGGTCATGAAGTGTTCGCCGTGCTGGCGTTTCGAGTTTGCCTGTTTGACCGCTACTCTGTAACTGCGGTTCTCCACATCCTTGACGGTTTGCGGGAAGGCCACGAAGCTCAGGTGGCTGGTCTGTCGTTCCGCCCTTCGGTGGCAGCGCACAAAACTGCCAGACGAAGCCGGACGGAATTTAGGGAGTTTCTATGCCTGACGACGCCACGAATGGAAATGATCGCTATTGGGTCGGATTCGATCTCGGTGGAACCAAGATGTATTCCGTCGTGACCGATGCGAAGTTTCAGCCATTGGTGCGCAAGCGGCGGAAAACGCGCGACGATGACGGCTCTATCGGCATGGACCGAGTCATCAATACGATTGAGAAAACGCTCGAAGAAGCGGGCGTCGCGAAAACAGAGTTGGCGGGCATCGGCATTGGTTGTCCGGGAATGCTCGATCTGGAACGTGGTGTTGTGCTGGAGGCCGGAAATCTCGGCTGGAAGAACGAAGCGGTTCAGGACCAGCTTGAGAAGGCGTTCGGCTGCCGGGCCGTGATTGCCAATGATGTCGATGCCGGCATTTACGGCGAGTATTGCTTTGGGGCCGCGAAGGGTGCTTACACGGCGATCGGGGTGTTCCCCGGCACTGGGGTCGGCGGCGGAATGGTTTCGGCGGGACGAATCTTTCGAGGCAGAAATTGTTCGTGCATGGAGGTTGGTCATATCGCGGTGATGCCGGACGGCCCGCGCTGCTCGTGTGGCCGGCGCGGCTGTTTGGAAGCGGTGAGCAGCCGATTGGCAGTGTCGGCCGCGGCGGCTCAGGCGGTCTTTCGCGGGCAAGCTCCCAAGCTGGCCGAATTGGCTGGTACCGACTTGGCCAATATTCGCAGCGGAGCGTTGGCCGAAGCGATCAAAAAAGGTGACAAGGTCATCGAGCAAATCGTGCGTGACGCGGCGGGGCATTTGGGCACGGCAATCGGCGGGCTGGTGCATCTGCTGGCTCCGGACATCGTCGTGCTGGGAGGCGGACTGGTGGAGGCGATGCCCGATTTGTACGTCGAGACGGTTTCGGCGGCTGCCAAAAAATGGGTTTTGTTGTCTTACGCGAAAACCTACGAAGTCGTCGCGGCTAAACTGGGCGACGACGCAGTCGCTCTGGGAGCTGCTGCTTGGGCGGAGACGATGATCTCGGCAGGATAGCGCGAGTGGCCCAATTGATTATTCCCCCACCGACCCCCCGTCGGTGGGGAAATGCCTTGTCGCCACCGTCGCAATTACTATTTCGTTGCGGATTCGCAGGACCATACGCAGTAGCCATAAGGCATTTCACCACCGACGCGGGGTCGGTGGGGAAATACATCAATAGGAACGCATCGTGACTGACACAATTCTCACTCCCGCCGCGGCGGCGTCTGGCGGCGTCCGTCCGGTGGCGGTGATCGACATCGGCACGACGGCGATTCGCATGGCGATTGCGGAGATTGATTCCGCAGGCAATATCCGCACCCTGGAGACAGTGACTCAGGGAGTCGATCTCGGCAAAGACACGTTTACGAAAGGGGTTATCCGTCGCGCGACCATTGAGGACTGCGTGAAAGTGCTCAAGAGATATCGCCAGTTGCTGCGCGAGTATCAAGTGGTCAACACGGACCAAATTCGCGTCGTGGCGACCAGCGCGGTGCGCGAGGCGGCGAACCGGCTGGCGTTCATCGATCGCATCTACATCGCCACGGGCCTGACGGTCGAGCCGCTTGAAGAAGCTGAGGTCAACCGCGTGACGTTCTTGGGAATCAAACCCTATCTCGACTCTGAGCCTTCATTGGCGTCCGCGAAGACTGTCATTGTCGAGGTAGGCGGCGGCAGCACTGAAGTGCTGCTGGTGCAAAACGGACAAGTGACCTACTCGCACACGTACCGACTGGGTTCACTGCGGTTGCGTGAGATGCTGGAGGAGTACCGGCTGCCCAAGCTGAAGGTTCGGCCGATCATGCAGAGCCAAATCGGCCGCACCGTCGAAGAGATCGTGCAGCATGTACCACCCGAAGGTCCAACGGAATTGATCGCGTTGGGGGGCGATGTGCGTTTCGCGGCCTCGCAAATTTTGCCCGAAAAGAAGCTGCAAAATCTCGGGCGCGTATCGACGGCGTCGCTCGAACGCTTCACGGACAAAGTTCTGGAACTGACTCCCGACGAACTGGTCCAGAAATATCAGCTCTCGTTTCCGGATGCCGAGACGCTGGGCACGGCCCTGCTGGCATACAGTCTGCTGGCGCGAACGCTGCACCTCGATCACATCCTGGTTACGAACGTCAACCTGCGCGACGGGCTGCTGAAAGACATGGCCGTGCATGGAGCTTGGTCGGATGAGTTTGCCGAACAAGTCGTTCGCTCGGCGCTCGACTTCGGCCGGAAGTTCAACTTCGACGAGCAACATGCCACGCACGTCGCCAATCTGTCGCAAAAGCTGTTCGACGAACTCCGTGATGAGCATCAGCTCGATCGGCGTTTCTCGCTACTGCTGCACGTCGCCGCCTTGCTGCACGAGACCGGTCTGTACGTCAACACGACCAGTTACCACAAACACTCGATGTACTTGATTCAAAACAGCGAACTCTTTGGACTGAGCAAACGGGATCAATTATTGATCGCACTCGTCGCGCGGTATCACCGCCGCGCATCGCCGAAGCCGACTCATCCCGGGTATGATACGCTCGATCGCGACAGCCGAGTGATCGTGAGCAAACTCGCTGCGCTGCTGCGAGCGGCTCTCGCGTTGGACCGTTCCTACAGCCAACGCATCCACGATCTGTCGTGTGCTCGCGAGGAAGACCGCCTCGTTATCTCGATCCCCAACGTCGAGGATTTGTCGCTCGAACAACTGGCCCTCAAGCAAACCAGTGGTCTGTTCGAGGAAACCTTCGGCCTACAAGTGCAACTTCGAGCCGTAGCACAGGCGGCTCGCCTGTGAATTCCCGCGAGAAATCGAGCCCGGCGAGCCCCCGTTCTGCGTCCTGCAATTAACTCAGCCGCAGCCAAGCAGCTTTGAGGTAATCGGACTCGGGGTGATTGGTGGAGACCGGATGATCCGGGGACGCACCGGTGCGAAAAAGGATCTGCATGTCGCGCGGGCCGCGACGCTGGAAGCCGTTGTCGTCAGCCGGGCCGATCGGTTCGCCGGCTTGGCGGGCGGCGGAACAGAGCAGGCGCAGAAAGTCTGATTCTTGCAACAATCCAGAGCAGGTGCAGCTCAGCAGCAATCCGCCTGGACTGACCAGTTGCATGGCCAACCGATTGAGGTCGAAATGGCGGCGGGTGCCTTCGTCGAGTTCGGCTCGGTTGCGGATCAGCTTCGGTGGGTCGAGCACGACCACGTCATAGTGCCGGCCGTTGCGAATCATGTCGCGCATGTAGGCGAAGGCGTCCGCTTGGACGAAAGTTGCCTTCACACCGTTGAGTTGGGCATTGCCGCGAGCGATCTTCAGCGGTTGCTCGTCCAGATCAACGCCGGTGACCTCGGCCGCCTGGCCCAGTCGCTTGGCCGTGATCGAGAACCCGCCGGTGTAGCAGCACAGATCCAGCACCGTCTTGCCGGCAGTGAAATCGGCCAGCCGGCGTCGATTGTCTCGCTGGTCACAGAAGAAGCCGGTCTTGTGCCCGCCGATCGACTCGACCCGGAACTTCGTGCCGAATTCCTGGACGACGACGGATCGGGGAACGTCGGGCGAGCAGAGCGGCTCAGCAACAAAGCCTTCCTGGCTCTCGGTGTACGGGCCAGGTCGCAGTACCCAATGCTTGGTTCCGGCGATCTTGCCCAGCCGTTCGAGAATCGCTTGCCCGCGTTGAAAGAGGCCCAGTCCGAACGCTTCGCCCGACAACGTGTCGCCGTACCGATCAATGACCATGCCCGATAGACCGTCTCCTTCGGCATGGATCAAGCGGTAGGTGTCCGTCACTTCATCGAGTTTGAGCATTTCGCGTCGAAGTTGGCAGGCCTGCCCAAGCAATTCGTCCCAGAATCGGTCGTCCGGGGGAGCTTCGCCGGGGCGGATGACTCGCACGGCGATTTCGGATTTGGGATTGAAATAGCCGAAACCGAGCGTTTCGTTTTGCTCGCCGATCAGCGCCACCAAATCACCGGGACCGGCGGGCGGGGAGGGCGGACCTTCCAGCCGTTTACGATAGATGACGGGGCTGGCCCCCAGCGATCTGAGGGGAACGGCCGAGTCGATTTCATCGGGCAGGTCAAGCGGGCGTTGGGCGGTGAGCGACAAAGCAGACCGGAATTTCGGACGGGCGGGAAAACGCATGGCGGTGATCGTATCGGTGTGTTCGCCGGATTGCCAAAGCGTTCGCGCGTTTCATTGGACGTATTGAAACAATACCAACGATCGGAACATGCGATCAATTGGTTCCATACGTTCCGGTCAGGCCGAACCCCGCAGCAAAGTGATCGGACACTTGGTTGAGAGATGCGTCTCGCCAGTGTCGCATTCGGTACTGTGGTCAAAGTCCCACTTCGCAGCGCGAAATCATGCAATGTCAATTCTTTCTCTCATTGTCTCGACCCAACCTGTCGTTAAACTGAATAACGGCAATGCAAATAAAACTTGTTCTCGTTGCGATTCGCGCAATGCGAACTAGCTGCAAAGCTGATCAAGTTGCCGTTCTGGCTCCCATTTCCTGTCCGAGTTTGATCGCCACACCCACTGTCGAAGTTGTCTGTCTTCTCCGGCGGTTCGTGCGTGCATTCCTCCGAACGAGGCCTTCCAGCCCCGTGAGGTGTTGCGTGCAAAGCTTCAATTTTCTCTCTCCGACTTCGGCCGAACCAGTTGCTGCATCGTGGCTGGCTCACTATCCGGAAGGTGTTTCCGCGACGTTGGAATACCCGGAATTTCCCGCTTGGGGCTTTCTGGCCAAAACCGCCACGAGCCACGCTGGCCGCATCGCTTGTCATTATTACAAGCAACACCTGACGTATGCCGAGGTGTTTGATCAAGCTCGCCGAGTCGCTGCAATGCTTCAGCGGTATGGCATTCGGCCGGGCGAGCGAGTTGGGCTGCTGCTCCCAAATATGCCGGAATACATGACGGCGTTGAACGGGATTTGGATGGCGGGAGCGATCGCTGTGGCCCTCAGTCCGCTGAGCGTGCCGTCCGAGATTTCGGCCATCCTGACTGCGACGGACTGCCGGGTCGTGATCTCGCTGGATTTGCTGGCTCCGCTGGTGCTGAAAGGAAGCTACCAGCCGAAGCACATCTTCTTCACCAGCTTGCAAGACCGACTGCCTGGATGGATGCGACTGGGTTACGCGTTTGCTCGGATGCGACGACTGGGATTCTGGCCGCCAGCCGACGGACCGAATCAACACAACTTCAATGATGAACTCGCTCTGAGCAGACCGCTACTCCAACCGGTCGTGCCGGCGTCCCTTTCCGATCCCGCATATATTCTGCCGACCGGTGGGACGACCGGTGCGCCGAAGGCTGTCACGCTCAGCCATCGGAACTTGGTCGCCAATGCCAGCCAGTGCTTCGCCTGGGCCGATGGGGAAATCGGCCAGCATACGCTGTTGTCTGTCTTGCCGTTCTTCCACAGCTACGGCCTGACTAGCAACCTGATGTGTGGCACAGCTCTCGCCGCGACACAGATTTTGTTGCACCGGTTTATCCCGCGCGTGGTGGTTGACCTGATCGAGCAGCATCAGCCGACGAGCTTTAATGCGGTGCCCGCGATGTTGGCGTCGCTGAACGATTTGTTTCGGAAAAAGCCGCTCCGCACCAAGACGATGAAGTACGTCCAAGTGGGCGGCGCGCCGCTCGATCTACGGTTGGCCGAGGAATTCCGCCGACACACCGGCGCCCAGGTCGTCGAAGGATATGGACTTTCGGAAAGCAGTCCGTGCGTAACGGCCGGGCCGCTCAAGGGGACCGCTCGTATTGGGACGATCGGCCTGCCACTGCCGGACACCGACGTCCGCATCGTCGATGCCGAAACGGGACTACGAACATTGCCTCGGGGTGAGGTTGGGGAACTCGTCGTGAAGGGGCCCCAAGTCATGCTCGGATATTGGAATGATACGGTCGCGACCGCTGGAGTTTTGCGAGACGGCTGGCTCTTCACCGGTGACTTGGCGACGCAGGACCAGGACGGATTCCTCAAGATCGTCGATCGCAAGAAAGACCTGATCATCACGTCGGGTTTCAACGTCTATCCCTGTGATGTCGAGCTGGTGTTGCGTCGGTTTCCCGGCGTAGAGGATGCCGCCGTCGTCGGAATCCCCAATGAAGCCGTCGGCGAACTGGTCAAAGCAATCTTGGTGTTGAAGTCGACCGAAAGCTTTGACCGCAAGGCGTTCGACGCCTACTGCCGTGAGAATCTGGCCGCACACAAACGCCCCAAATTGGTTGAGGTCTTGTCCGGTGACTTGCCACGCAACTTCTTAGGAAAAGTATTGCGGCGGCAATTGCGCGGCCCCGCGCTGACATCCGATCCCGCAACGTCGTCCGCCTGTAGTCCGACCCCTTGTGGGTCGGAGGAGCCGACGATTTGTCCCGCTCCTCCAGGCCACAAGGGCCTGGACGACAGCGAGCAAGTTGACCAAGAACCGCAAATCATTCCGTTCAACGCCGCGAAATCCGACGTCTCACCGGCCGTTGAAGGCGATCTCAATTTCAACAACCAGCGCTACGAAGCCGCTCTTATTGCCGCACTGCGGGAGTGAACCAGCCATGTTGACGCGTTCCCATCAGTCCGTCGTCCGCCCAGACAATCGCGACCTTGCACGCTGGCGGGATCGCGATGCGACCGGACGCGGCTCGCGTTCCGGCGCACTGACCAGCAAACCCACTGATGAGCTTCATCTAAGACTGTCAGAGTTGTACGCCAATCAAACGCGCTGGCTGTTTGCGTCGGTGAGAGACCGGATCGAATTGCTCGATCGTTGCGTCGATTCGCTCGCCGCCGCCGCTGGAAATTGGGTCGATGTCGCCTGCGAGATCAAGCACATTCCGTCCGACAGCCCGTGCCGAGCCGAAGAAGTGTTAGCCGGGCCGGTCATCGCGATGCGATATCTACGGCTGTTGCTCCGTAATCTAAGGAGCCTCGAAAATGGTGCGACATCTTCGCTTCCAGGCCGATTGACACGAGCCGCGGACGGACACTGGCAAGTTCCTGTGTTGCCGGTGACACGCGACTTATTCGATCCCGTTTGCTTTGTGAACTTTCAAGCCAACGTCTGGCTAAAGCCAGGTTTGTTTGAGGAGGACGCGATCGCGGCGACGCGGTCGATCGAGAACCGGATGCCGTCGACCAGCCTGATCCTTGGAGCGGGCAATGTGACGGGGATTGTCGCGGCTGATGTGCTCGGGAAGTTGTTCCAAGATCAGCATGTCGCGCTGGTCAAACTGCATCCGCTGACCGCCGCATTGCAACCGGTATTGGAAGAAGCTTTCACGCCGCTGATCGAAGCAGGATGTCTGCGGCTGATTTCTGGTGATGCCGAACTCGGTTCGCGAGCGACGCGGCATCCGTTGGTGGATGAGGTCCACATTACCGGGTCGGTCGCCGCTCACGACGCCATCGTCTGGGGTCCACCCGGCGCGGAACGAGATCGACGCCGTCAGGAAAATGAACCGCTACTTGATAAGCCAATTACCAGCGAGCTAGGCAACGTCTCACCGTGGATCATCGTCCCCGGTCACTATTCGGCGATGCAGTTGCAGTCGCAGGCCGAGAATGTTGCGGCATCGATCGTCAACAATGCTGGCTTCAACTGCTTGTCGACACGAGTTCTCATCACCGGAAAACATTGGCCGCAGCGAGAGGACTTCCTGTCGCGTCTGCAAGCGATTCTCAGCCGTCTGCCGCGTCGAGTCGCGTACTATCCCGGTGCGTTGGAGCGTTTCGAACGATTCACCGGCTGTCACGTATCCGGCTCTGCGGAACCAGACTTCGAGACTCGTTCGGAACTTCCGCGGCTTCCCTGGACGTTGTTTCGCGACGTCAATCCGGCCGACTCGCCATTGTTCTGCCGCGAGGAATCGTTCGTCCCGGTTTGTGCCGAAATGCCGCTCGACGCCGCCGATGAGTTCGACTTCCTTGGCCAAGCGACTAATTTCGTCAACGATGAATTGTGGGGCACGCTTTGTGCTACGCTGACTGTTCCCAGTGGATTGCGGCATTCAGCTCGCGGACGCGACGAGCTGTTTGCCGCGGTCAGCCGGCTCCGTTACGGCACGGTCTGCATCAATCAATGGCCGGGAATCGCCTTTGCCTTGTTGACGCTCCCGTGGGGTGGTCATCCCAGCGGCACGTTACGTGACCCACAAAGTGGACTCGGATGGGTCCACAACACATTCGGCCTGCGGGCAGTCGAAAAGACCGTACTCGAAGGCCCCCTGATGGTCGTCCCGAAACCGATTTGGTCTCCCGGCCATCAGCACGCCGAACCGATCGCCTGGAACCTATTCAACCTGTACCACCAACCGTCACTGCGGCACGTCGCCGAACTGACGTATGCGGCATTTGCCTCGTTGTTCAAATAAGCCAAGGGGCCAAGAATCGCGAGAAACTTTCAACGAGGTTCAGCGTCAAAAGGACATCGACTTCCATTCGGGACGAATAATTGATTGTGAAAATCTGACCCCGGACCATGCACCGGAACCACAGCCATGACTTACCTCCACGACAAACGAGTTCTTATCACTGGTGCCGGACACGGCCTCGGCCGCGAGTTGGCGAAATCGTTCGGCAAAGCCGGTTGCGAATTGATCATCACCGACCGCGACGCCGATCGTGTGGCTGACACAGTCGCTTTGCTCAACAAGTCCAACGTAGCCGCGTTCGGCTACCCGATGGACGTGACGGTCGCGGACGATGTGCGGCAGGTGCATGAGCGAATTCACGCCGAGCGTGGTCCAGTTGACATCTTGGTCAACAATGCCGGCATCGTCGCCGGTGGTACGTTCGAGCATGTTCCGCTCGAACGCCACAAAGCAATCTACGACGTGAACTGTTTTGGTCCGGTCACGCTCACGCACTCGTATTTGACCGAGCTGATTGCTCGTCCGGAGTCGCACATTGTCAACATCGCCAGCGCATGTGCGTTGTTGCCGTTGCCGTTTGCCACGACATACGCTTCCAGCAAATGGGCCGTCCTGGGCTTCTCGGATTCACTACGAGAAGAACTGCGGCTGACCGGCCATGAGCATGTGCGGGTTACATCGGTCTGTCCAGGCTACATCGCCACTGGCATGTTTTCCGGAGTCAAAACCCCGTTCCTGATGCCGATGTTGTCGCCCCAGTCGCTGGCCGAACAAGTCGTCCGAGCGGTGCGGACGAATCGCGACGTCCTGCGAACTCCGTGGCAGGTGAACTTTCTGCCGTTGTTTTCGGCACTTCTCCCTTACAGTGTGCAGCGCTGGTTGGGTGATCGTCTCGGCGTTCTCGACGGTATGACCACGTGGAAAGGCACCACCGAACCGGCGCGAGTCGGCAAAGAGTCCTCGCTGCCACTTTCGCCAGAGCCAGTGCCGCGAGTGCTCAGCGAGTAGCCCGGCCGCCAAATCCCGGTCGCGAACGGACGGCGATGCGCAGTACTGCAGCGCTCGTCTACGAGCTGCCGAATGCCAATCATCGCAGTGATGAACTACATGGGGCGCCTCTGCTTTCGCGCCATCTTGAGCGGTTGCCGCATGGATTGTTCTCTTCCAGTTGGCCGACGCGGAGAGATCGGAGCCGGCGTGACAGGCGTTGGAAAATAGCCATTGGGACTTCGTAAAGTTTCGAGACTTTGTTGCAAGCCGCGAATTATCAGCCCGGTATCGGTACTCAGGCCGAGCATCTGAAAACCTTGATCGCGGCGGCGGAGCAGATCGCTGGCATCGCGTGTGAGCATTCCGCACGGGATGCCGCGAGCTCGAATGCGGTCTTTGATGTGCAGCAGTTGAGCCGCTACTCCCGGTCCTTCCCACTCGCCCAACGAGCCTGCGGATGCCGAGTAATCGGCGGGACCAAAGAAGATCGCGTCCACGCCGGGGACGTCGCATATCCGCTCGATGTTCTGGCCGGCCGAGACTGTCTCCATGATCGGGATCACCAGTGTCTCCGAATTCGCGATGAGCGTGTCGGACTTCAGCCCCAGTCCCCAGCGAGTCGCTCGCTCGGCGCCGACGCCGCGCAGGCCCCACGGGGGATACTTCGCGAAGCTCACGGCCAATTCAACCTGCTCTGGTGTGTGGACCTGCGGAATCACAATGCCCGCCGCGCCGAGATCCAACATGCGCATGATGACACCTTGCTCGATCTCCGGAATACGGACCAGCGCTGCCGTGTCGGAATTCCGCGTTGCACGGATGTGCTCCAAGACCTCTTTGAAGTCGAGATGCCCATGTTCGGTGTCGATCACGACCCAATCCAAACCTAAGGTCACGGCGATCTCCGTGATCGTCGGCGATTCGAGCGTCACCCACAGGCCGGTCGTCGTTTGCCGGTTCGCGAATTTTTGTTTCAGAGAATGGTGACGTTGCACGGCCATCGTGAAAGCTTTCTGAATTCAGGTGGTGAGAGAAGAAAAAAGTAACCCGAAGCTTGAGCGAGCGCGAACGTTCCAAGTGGCTTCGATTTCGGCGTTTCTGGAGCGTTCGCCCTCGCTCATGCTTTTTGAAGTTGCGCTGTTGTCCTGGCCCAAAGGGCAAAAACTCGCTAGCCCAGGGCAGAGCGGAGCGGCGTCAGCCGCGTAGCGCCGCCCTGGGTT
>JAYVSP010000450.1:0-2180 GCA_043775215.1 Planctomyces sp.
GAGTGACGTCCCTTCGGGCCTGAAGTCAGAAGACCGGAGCACGGACTTAGAAAACAGGAACGCTGATCTCCACTGATCTTCGCTCATGAAGGCAGAACAACCAGAAGTCATTAGTGAAGATCTGCGAAGATGAGTGTTTCTTGGATTGTCTTCATCCGTGTGGGCTTCCGATCCGTGTGCTTGCGGTTCGCGTTCGTGAATTCTTTGGGGCCGGCTAACGCGAACCACAAGCACACGGATCGGAAGCCCACACGGATGAAAAGCAGAGCGGTTTGCGTTCGATCCGCCGTTGCTGCTCCACTCTGTGACAAATGCAACGGTTCATTGAAATCTCGATCGGTCGAGTCGTTCTGATCCACCAAATGCGCAACTTCGAAACTTACGCTTCGGGTTACTTCGCGCGGACTTGCGTTTGCGTCAGATCGTTTGCTGTTCGGTCCGGCGGATTCGCAGGACCACCAGGTGCAGCCAGATCAAACTGGTGACCGTGATGCCAAACACGACCCAGAACATCGACTGCGGCTGCCCTGTCCATTGTTTCAGATACGCGAACAGCGGTGGCATCGCGGCGCCGCCCAATGCCGCCAACGAACCGACCAGGCCGACCACGGCTCCGACATCTTTCGGGTAGTACGCGGTGATGTACTTAATTGTGGAGGCCATCCCGATGCCTTGCATCATTCCCAGCAAGACGATGCAGACAGTGAATGTGGTCACCCCAAGTGACTGTTGGAGTTGGAGTGCGGCGAGAGAACCGATGATGAAGACTCCGTAAGTCACTTTGCGCGGGGTCAGCCGATCCGACAGCCAGCCACCCAGCGGACGCAATAAACTCGTTACCAAGATGTACGGGGCTGTCAGCAGAGCCGCCTTCGCCAGCGGCAGGCCATAGACGCTGACATAATAATTTGGTAGACATGCCGACATCGCCACGAAGGTGCCGAACAATCCGGTGTAGTACAGACTGAAGCGCCACACGCGAACTTGCTTCAGCGGCGCGAGCATCGAACCCAACGACCGTCCCGCCCCCGGCTTTTTGTCCGGCGACGGAGCCAACCAAGCCACGGCCACCGCCATCACCAGCAACAAGCAGCCATAAAGAAACGGCACGAACCGCCAACCGCCCGGAATCCAACCGTCCATCAACCCCGCTGCCGGAACCAGACCGATCATCGCCGGTCCGATCAGTTTTGTGACCGAGGCACCCACATTGCCAGCTCCGAACAAGCCCATCGCGAAGCCCTGTTGCTTAGGGGGAAACCACGCGGCGTTCCAGGCCGATCCGATCGAAAACGCATTGCCACCGATCCCGACCAGGAACGCGTAGATCATCAATTGCTCAAAGGAGTGTGTGGAAGAAACCAGAAAGGAGCTGATGCCGGCAAACGCCAGCAGGCCGACAAATGTGACTTTCCCACCCCAGCGATCCGCCAACATTCCGAACGGCAATCGCCAGAGCGATCCATTGAGGATCGCCACCGCGACCAACCACGCCAATGATACGTCGTCGAATTGAAATTCCTTTTGGATCGGAATTCCCAGCACGCCGAACATCAGCCAGGCGGCGAAACTCAACGTGAAACCGGCACACGACAACCACAAAACTTTTAGCCGGTTGACGCGTTCGATCGCTTCCGCACCGGTCAAGGCCAGCGGTACGGCGGAGATCTCGCCCTGAGTCGATAATTGCCGTTCCAACGGGCATGGGCTCACCAAGCTGGCGGCGTCATCCGCATTTGGGGAAACTTTGATCTGCATGTTGACAGCTCCTGAAAGGATGCCGTGGCGGACGCGAATAAAGGGGTCGCGAATAAAGGGGTCGCAAGTCTTTTTCAGGTCAGCGATGTCGCCGCACGACCTGCGAAAGACTCCCGACATGAATTCGACGAACTCCGCAAATACAAGCCGCGTGCCAATTGGCTTCGCAATCTCAATCGCGGCGACTCGCCGGGCTCGGCAAGTTGCAATTTTCCCGCAGAAAAGACGTGGTTGGGCACACGTGGAAATTTACGGGCGAGGAGAGTGATGAGCCTGTGACGCCCACTTCGCGATGATTGCTGCTCAAAAAACGTGCGGCCTGTCAGTTTCGGTCAGACTTGCCGACGCTTACGCTGCCCTGACGCCTCTGGGACACCTATAATCCGCCCTGACCGGCTATTCTTCACGCGGCACAAAATGAG
>JAYVSP010000451.1:0-4555 GCA_043775215.1 Planctomyces sp.
GTCACATTCGATCCGAGCAACGTCGCCACAGTCAGCCAGTGTTGTTGTTTGTTCCGGCAATATTGCCGGAACAGATTCAGCCGGCATGACCGTGGCGAGCGACGATTGGATCGGCAGGGGGGGGTGCCGCGAGGTGCCGCTGCTCGCTTGACTACCGCTGCTCTGCTTCCGTAGCTGCGTTGTGTAGAGCGACGGTTTCCGCGAGTACATAGTAGACGTCCGTCTTCACGATGCGGTCTTTTCTACAACCAAAACTACAACCGGAAGCCAACATTCGCCTACATTTGGCTTCATTTGCCGCTACAAGCGATCACGTATCGAAAGTCATAAAACACTGGAAAACACGAGGTTTTTAGCGTTTTGCATTTTTTCCGGCCCGCTTTAGGAAACCGTCGCTCTATCCAACTGAGCTACGGGAGCAAACGTCCGATTTTCCTTCAGATTTGTCGCTGTAACGATGCTGAGCGGACCGTCTTCTTTCCCCTTTGCCAATGGGGATTCTGACAAATCCTAGGATGCCCAGGGATAACCAGAATCGCTTATATCATAACGCGGTTCGCTTCGCTCACCGCAACTTGAAAGGGTTGAAAAAAGCGTTCTGCTGTCAGATACAGAGTGTTGTTGAGACCTCTGGTTGGAGCAGAACGCTATGGAAACTACGATTGAGTTTGTGAGGAAGCACGAGGGGTCCGTGTTGTCGTGTTATGACCGGGTGATTTTGAAGGGCTATTTGCCGTTCACGAATGACGCGGCCATCTCTACCACCGCGGCCTCACTCAGGCCGCTTGACCAAGAACATTGCGCGCACGGCGCGCATAATTCACAATCGAAGACTCTAAGCGGTACACGCCGTAGCTGCAGATCGCGGGAACCTCCGGGGCAAGCCCGGAGGCGGGAAGGGGCAATGATCGCACCGGATGTCGGCGTCTTGCTCAACACGCTCGGCGTGGCTCAGTACCGCGTCGGGCAATTCGCCGAAAGCCTGAAGTCGCTGACTCGTTCGAACGAGTTGAGTACCAAACAATTTGCCCAATCACTCGCCGGCGACGTGGCCTTTCTCGCGATGGTCGAGCACCAACTCGGCCACCAGGACCAAGCCACGGAATGGCTGAATCGGCTGCGCGAGCTGAGGAAACTTCCGCAGTGGGCCAATCAACCGGAAGCCAAGCGTTGTTCCAAGAAGCCGAATCCGTCCTGTCCAAGAAACCGAAATCGGCTGACGACAAGAAGCCGTGACTCGAGATTCTTTGTTCGGCGCGGTCCTTGTTCGGCGCGGGTCTCCCGACCCCGCCGTGCGCCCGACCGTAGGTCTCCCCGAACCCCGTCAAGTTTGAATCCAGCCATTGACTGCCGTCATGCTACCGAGTGGACTTGTGCCAATCGAAAATTCTGTTCGGCATCGTTTGCGAAACTGGGAGACCTTCGGTCGAATGCTCGGCGGGGTCGGGAGACCCGCGCCGAACAAGGTCGATCGCTGACGTTGAACCGCAGAGTCTACTGAGTCTTCTGCGGCCTCAATGGAGTACTCCGCGGCCTCAGCGTACAAAGGGAACCTCAAACCATAGCCTGTCGAAAATTGCCGGCAGCCGCCAGAAATATTTGCTGTACTCAATGAGCGGAGTTTTGAAACAGAGATCACGACAACTCTTTGAGAGCGTACTGCCAGCAATCCAATTGGCCTCATTCCCTTGCCCCCATTCCTTTGCCAGTTCGCGGCGTTTCGTTTTGGCAAGGGAATTGGGGCAATGGACTTGATGATTTCCAGCGTCTCGATTTCGATGATTTGAGCCGGAGGAACGATTAGCGCGTTCCGGCTGATGTCGCATCGTTTCTTGCCCATCGACACGAATCACGCACGGTCATTTAGAGCGCGGATTTCGCGTAGCCTGACACTCCGATCGTGGAACGTGTGTACGTTTGCCGCCTGACGCGGAGAGTCAGGCGACGGATTTCACGGGTTGGTTTAACAGACGTGCATGGGCATCGCGACGTGGTGGACATTCCGGACGCTCGGTCATTGACTGCCGATCGCATCCGGTGCCGAAAAGGAACCGCTGGCGAAGGGACTCGGTGCGCATCATTATATTGACAGTCAGGCGAGTGGTTCTGCCGCCGCGATCCAAGCACTGGGCGGAGCAAACGCTTGAACGGATTCTCGATGGGCATTCGCAACGCGCCCGAGAAGCGTAAGAAGATTGCGTCGACAAGGGGTTGATGCCATACATTCCATGACGATCGAACCGACGCATCAACGGACGAATGAATCCATGCCGGATCCTCAATCAGGACGCTATTGCTCCAGCTTGGAAGGATGATCAAGCCTTGAAACGACGCAGCTTCATTCAGAGCGGATTGGCAGCAGTCTCGTTAGGGACGCCATTGCTGGCAGCATTGCGACAAGATCGCTTGGACGAGGCGGCTGAGGTGTTGGCGCGTGCGATCGCTCAAGGACAAGTGGCTGCTGCGGTGTTGCATGTGAGTCAGCGGCAGACTTCGTTCACGCGGGCGTTTGGGAAGGCTCGTGATGAGCACGCGATGTTTCTGCTCGGCTCGATTTCCAAACCGATCTGCATGACGGCGCTGATGACGCTCTTCGACAAAGGATTATTCCGGCTCGACGACCCGCTCAACAAATTCCTCCCGAAGTTCACTGGCGAGGGACGCGATGACGTCACAATGCGGCACCTGCTGTCGCACGTTTCAGGACTGCCGGACCAATTGCCAGAGAACGACGCTCTGCGAAAGAAGCATGCTCCGCTCTCCGAGTTCGTCGAGCATGCGATTCGCACGCCGCTGAACTTCGCATCCGGTTCAAAATATCGGTATTCGAGCATGGCGATTTTGTTGGCGGCTCGTGTGGCCGAATTGCTGAGCAACACGGACATCCTGACCCTCGTCGATCGTGCCGTCTTTCAACCGTTGGGAATGAAGCATTCGGCGCAAGGTCTGGGACGGTTCAAGCTCGAAGACTTCGTCCCCGTGCAAACGGAATTCGCGGCGGTCGAAGCCGGAGGCGGCGATCCAACAGCGAAGGATTGGGATTGGAACAGTCCGTATTGGCGACAGCTCGGAGCACCGTGGGGCGGCACTCATGCGTCCGCGCCGGATATCGCCCGATTCCTCCGCGAGTTTCTCTTTAAGAACGGAACCGTCGTGACACCAGAGACGGCTCGGTTGATGACGACCAATCATAACCCGCCCGGTCAAACGCCGCGCGGCCTCGGATTGAACGTGGGCAAGGCGGCCGGAAACGAAGGCTGTTCGGAAAAAACATTCGGACATACCGGTTCGACGGGGACGATCGCGTGGGCCGATCCGGCGAGCGAAACCATTTGCGTGGTACTGACGTCGCTCCCCGCGCGAGCCATCAAACCGCATCCGCGAGACCTCTCTGCGGACAAAGTCGCGGCAGCGGTCTTGTGATTTGCGAAACCGCATCGCGGACAAATCCGCAGAGTGGTGTCATCGCCAACAAGTCAGTGAGAATGTCAGCAGCGAGTCGTTCAGTTCCAAGCGATCGAACTCCAAGTTCGGGCGTCCGACTTCGATGGCGATCGGTTCCGACTTGAAGCCCACCGATGCTGTTCGACCTTGATGCTCCCGAATTGGGAAATGAGAAACAGCGACTTGCCCGACGCCGCGCTGTTGGCCGCGTGCTTTGAACGCAATCTTCCGCTGCCTCCGGTGGGGGCTGGCTTGGAAGAAGGCGAACTCAATGCCGGCATCGGCAGCGATGGCATTCAGACATGAACGGCAGCGACGGGAGGCACAGGTCACGCTAAAGTGGGGCCGTTGACCTTCCGGCTCGAGCGGCTCTTATTGCGACTCGACGCACCACGAGATAGAGAGACGCTATGAATCGCTGTCACTGGTGTTTCTGGATGTTTGGACAGTTTTTGGCGATTGGTTCGTTATCGATCCACTTCAGTCTTGGACAAGAGGTCACGTCCAATTCCGCGAGCAAAGTGGATGATCACGGTCGCATGGCCTCGGGGCGAGAGTTGTTTCTACGGGAGTGGCTCGTGAACGACCCGCGCAGTCATGGCGGAGATGGGTTGGGACCGGTGTTCAATGACACTTCGTGCGTGGCATGTCACAACCAAGGTGGCGAAGGGGGCGGCGGTGCCGAGGCCAAAAACGTGCAGGTGATTTCGGCCGTGCGGAACCTCACCCAGGAAGAATCGCAGCGGATCGCTCAGGCACGCCATGAGCGTCGGAAGCAAAGTCGCGGAGAACAGGCCGCCGAACAGGAGGCGTCTCGACTGGCCAAAAAAACGGCCAAGCGCGAGGTTGATCCCGCGCGGAAAGCATTGCTGGAAGAGTTGAAGGAACTGCATCCGGGATTGGCGAAAACTCGCAGCGTGGTGTTGCATCGATTCGGGACCGACGGCGAGTACTCGGCGTGGCGGCAGAAGTTGTTGTTCGGATCGCCAGCCGGTGAGGGGACAGAGCTCAGCACTTTCGGCAGTTCATTGAGCGCATTCGTCAACACGCAATCCTTCCCAGTTGACGAGCGGCCACCGCAAGAGTTGTTGATCGCGATGTCTTCGGTGTC
>JAYVSP010000452.1:0-3435 GCA_043775215.1 Planctomyces sp.
GGGCCGTCCCTCGCTGGCGCGTCGGGCTAGTATCAGACATCATCGAAGCCTGCCAGCGCGTCCGTGGTCAGCTTGGTTTTCTTGGCGTGAACTTTGACCGGAATGTTGATGCTGCCATCGACGGCATCTCGCCATTTGCCCGCCTGATCGGTGTGCTTCAGACGGATACCGATGGCAGACAAAGTCCCCTTAGAATCAGTGTCGCCGCCGGCGCGAGTGCGGTAAGCGCCAACGACGTGAATTGTCAGCGATTGGCTGCCCGCCGGGCTTAGGCTTCCGTGCTGCTCCAAAAGCAATTGGTCGAGGTTAGACCGAACCGTCACGTCAAACTCAGCATCGACGTTGCCTTGGTTTCTGACGGTGAAGGTCACTTCAACTTCCTGGTCTTCATCGACGGCAACAGCGGAGGGCAGATTCGACAGCACGACACTGGCCTGCTTCTCCGTGACGCGCTCCAGCCGAACAGCGGGCACGACCAATTCGGAGAACGACACTCCACCGTGCGAATAGCGAGCGGTGTTGCCGACTCCTTCGCGCTTGAGCCACGTTCGACCAACGCAGAGCGAATGAGGTTCGTTCGCCACATCGACCTTCACTGTCGCCGGCAGTTGGGCAGGCGTGAAATGTTTGGCGTAGCGATAGTGAACCGTGTCCTTCAGCGTCACTTGATGCGAGTCGGCTTCCCGCTCAGTCACCGTGACGGCACTGTCCGGCGGAAGCTCCACGAAACCGTGATCGGACGTCGCGAGGATGATGTCGCCTGGCTTCACGCGACGGAGCAAGTCATCAAGGATGCCACGGATTCCGGTGTTGCGGTCGCCCAAAAGGTCTTGGCGAATTTTGCTGTTGAACGCGGCCAGGTCACCGCGATAGTCGTGGCACTCATCGGAAATCGGATAAATCAAAATGTTGAGCGGCTTCGCGTTCTTGTCCTGAAACGTCATCGCCGTGCGAGCCTTGGTCGTGTCGGCATCGGTTACCAGTCGCAGTTTGTCTTTGATCTCGTGCTTTGCCAGCCCGACATTCTCGGCAAACAACTGTGCTTCCGGGCGTGAGGCTGGATTTTTCCCCGTCACCCACTCGGACGGCGGCGCTCCGGCCAACACGCTTCGGCGAGCGTAGAGCGTATAGCTGGGCAGAGTGCAAAATCGCGCCTGGCCGGAAATCTGAAAATCTTCGCCGAGCAAAGGCTGAATGACCGAACTCCAGGTGTCGTAGCGCATGCCATCGAAAATCAGAATCCACACGCGGCGATCAGAGTCACCGGTCAGAATCGCCTGAAGGTCATCGCCAAGTTCATCCTTGATGAAACTGACAAAGCTGCGAGGCCCGGACGCGAACTTGTCCGGGGCCGCCGCAATGAACTTGGACAGAGTCAGGTCCAACTCATCTAGTCGTTGTCGAACTCTCTGCACCAATGAGCCGCGTGCCGGTGCGACTTCATCGTCGCCGCCGAGCAAATAGTGGCCTGCCGCGTCGCGCAGCTTTTCGTCATCGCACTCATGCCAGTCGTGCAATGACCGAGCGGCTTCCAATTCAAGAATGTGGTGACCGCCGTTGACGTACCAATCGAGCATTTGGTCGGCATGGTCGAATTGCGGAACCGTTTCCGTCAGTCGGTTCTCAATCTGATGAACGCGGCCGGCGAGTCGCACGAGTGCTTGGCATTGTTTGCGACGGTCGGACAGATAATCGTCGTCGTCCATGACTGCGGGGTTGGAATGGCACTCGGACACCCATGCCAAGTCCACACTAGCCCGACGCGCAAGCGAGGGACCGTTGCCGTCCTCCGCCTCCTTCTCCCTCGCTTGCGCGTCGGGCTGGTGTGCGGCAAAGAATTCCAGCAACCGTCTCTGCACGTACGGCAACAGCAGCGCCGGCGACGTCAGTATCGCGGCGTCAGTTTCCTGCGGATGACTCGAAATCACACTGCCGAGTTTCTCGGAACATCTTGGTGTAATGAATTCTTCCGCGTGTTTTTCGAGCGCTCGCCAAGCGACCGGGTCGGCTTGCAACTGAGCGATGACTTTGCGAGCCAGCGGCTCCAGCTTTTCGAGAGGAAGTTCAATCGGGAAGACTTGCAAGCCGTTCAATTGGACAACCGGGTTTTGCAGCTTGGCGTCGGCGGCGAACTTGCGAATCAGCAGATAGGCCGCAATCTCTTCGACGGACTGGTTAATCCAGAAGAGATGATCCTTCACTTGGGGCCGCGCGGCTTCATGGAGCAATTCGCGAACGATGGGCAGGTCCGGAGAATTCGACGGCACCGACCAAAGAACTCGCAACGCATGTGCGATGGCGGCGGCAGGATCAAGTTCGTCGGGCCAAATGTCCGTGAGCGACCAGTCGGGATGATGCACCAACAGGACGAGCGCCGCGACTTGGCCGCGTCCCCAATCGTCCGGCCGTCCCCAGCGTTCGATGATTTTCTTGGCGGCGGCGGGAACGTCCGCGATCCGATCCAACAGCCGGTCTTTGAATCGGCGCAGTTCGGGCACGGGGAAGTTGATCTTGGGACAGAGTTCGCGGAACACCGCCGGTACGGACAAGTCGAGTGGCGTGCCGCCCTCATTCAAGGCCAAGATGTCGGTCAGATAGGAAACATTGATGCGGCTGTCGGCCGACATGCTGCGTGCGAGGATGACCAGAACGTGCTTTTCCGAGCGGGCGTGACGGTACGCGCGGCGGAAGGAAATGTCGTCGCCACGAAAAACGACGACTCGCCATTCACGTCCGGCGTTGTCGTTCAATCGTTCTTTGCCGAGCAGTTCCGCGTCCGCGAGCAAGCGGTCGCCGTCCACCGCGACCGCCATCCGAGTGGGGCCGGGGCGCTCACTGAGCCACTCGAAAAAGAGTTCGGTCGGACTATGTGCCATGATCATTTTTCCGCAATTCCTACGCCTCACTAGCCCGCCGCGCAAGCAAGGGACTTTCACGTGCGAATCGCGACTTTCGCGATCGACGTTTCTACGTCGGCTCTCCCTTGCTTGCGCGGCGGGCTAGTGTGGTGCCCCCTTCATTGACCGTCCAAAACGTAACAAATCGCGGCCTCCAAACTCTTCTCATCTCCGATCCAACGTCGGCTCCCACGTTCGGTCCACCATTTCTCACGGATGCGCGGTTCAACATTTCCTTCGCGTGCTTGTTCGGCGTTTGATCCCTCGCTCGCGCGTCGGGCTAGTGTTGCGGCTTCGCGCCGTGTGCGTTCGAGTTCTTTAAGCTTCCGCGTGCCCCACGCTTTGAATTGGTCGCGAACCGCTTTGGGATCGCGGTTGGCCGAGACGACGACATGCAAATGGTTCGTGCGACAATTCACCGCGTGCAATTCCCAACCACGAATGCGGCAATGTTCGGCTATCGTTTTCTCGACCAACTTTCGTTGGTCTTCGTCGAGAATACAGGCATCTTCGGTCATTCGCATTTGCGCTTCCAGCT
>JAYVSP010000453.1:0-19720 GCA_043775215.1 Planctomyces sp.
GCATTTTGTAGCGGAACGGCGCAAGCCGTCCGGTTTCACAGACACCGGGCGGCTTGCGCCGCACCGCTACCTTTTGGTTGCGGCCAAAGGCCGCGTCGTGTGACCTGCGCTCCGCCGCAATGCACCACCGCACGCCAAATGCTCCCGCAGGATCGTTGTGGAAAGCAGTGCCAGAGAAATCGGCAGGCGAGCGAAAATCCGTATCGCGAGACAAATCGTTCCGGTTTCAGTAACCTGTAGTTCTTCGCGCGACTACGCAAATTCCGACCAACGGCAGATTGCGCTGTCGTCCGAATTCTTCTCCGGCTCCCCAAGATTTTGGGGGGGAATCATTTGAGAACCCGCGAATCTTTTCGTCGGTTGGGGGGTTTAAGAGCGCGATTTCTGGCAAAGCCATTGCCACCGGTAATAACGCCTATTATCGTGCTCCACCTCGCCACTCGGCAAAATCGCAGCGGGCCCCACTCTTTTCTAGAGGCTGTGATCCATGTTCTTTACACCTTGGTTGCGCTCAGTTTCTCGAAGGATTACGTTTTCTAAGTTTCGCCGCCGCCCGCACCTCAGCCAAAAGCAACACCAACTTTTGTTGCACGGCCCCATTGTGGTTTCACCAAATGCCGAAGGGTTAGAGGAACGCTGTCTCCTCACGCCGCCGGGCTTCGTTTCGGTGACCCCTAACGGTGGAGTGTTCATTGCGACGGACGGTTCCACCACGCTGACGCAGCGGCCGAATGAACTGCTATTTCAGTTCAGTCCCGGACAGACGCTGGAAGCAAGCACGACGCTTTCGTCGAGCGTTTCTGCGGGAGCGGTGACTCTCAATGTGACGAGTGCTGCGCCTTTCAGTTCCCTGCCAACTCCGTTTTCGGTGCAATTGGGTTCAGAAACGGTCACCGTCACAGGGGTGAATGTTGGCTTAAATCGATTGACGCTTGCTGCGGGGACAGCGCTCGCGCACCCGGCCAGCGACACGGTCACATTCAATACGTTTAGCGCGATTCAGATCTATGGGGCCGGACACGATGGAGGTTTTCGTTCCGCCTCGACTGTGACGGACTTCAATTCCAGCGGCGCCGCTGTGCTGCGCATCAGCGCGACGCGGCAAGGGGCGGCGGAAAACGGCACAACGCTGACCGTCAAGACACAGGATCGCGGATCCGGTGCGTTGCCGACCATTTTGAAAAGTGCCGGTATCATCACACTGACGTTGAACAGCAACTTAACGACGCCCACCACTGCGGCGGGCCTGTTGAGTTTCTTGCAAACCGATGCCACGGCGAAAGAATTGTTGATCGGCGAACTCGTCTCCGGAGTCGGCACGACCAACGTGGCAGTGGGAATGCCTCCTGCGGGAACTAATTTCACGCTGACCGGAGCCAATGCTGCCGACGTCTTGTCGGATTTCGGCGCGGGTGCCACATTCAAAATGCGGTTCCATGCCAATACGGCTGGGCTGTCGAGTAATTCGATCTCGTTACAGTTCCTAAGACGCGACCTCGGCAACGGCGTCGCTCCACTGGTCAATGTGGTCGGCAATCGCATCGAAGTCACTCTGAACAACAATAGTGTGACCCCCACTCTTGCCAGCGGTCTGATCGCGGCCATCCAGAGCAACGCTCAAGCCAGCGCCCTCATCAGTATTCCGAATAGCCTGCCGGCGTTTGGATCAGCCTCACAACCGCTCGCGGCGATGCCGGACGGAACTCTGTTGCAGCTTTCCGGTGCCGATCAGTTATTGACGCCCGGCTATCGCGATCTAGATGCTGGGAGCACGCGAAATGTCATCTATCGCTTTGCAGAATCGTTGGGCAACGACACATATCGCATTCAAGTCGTCGGCGCAGGAGCCAATCCGCTGAAGAATACCGCAGGTGAAATCGTCAATAGTGGTGTCGACACTCGTTTGAATTTTTCCGTCGACTTGGGAGCACAAGTCACTTCTGTCGTGCCGCAACCGGTGATCCGCGATCAGGTATTGACCGTTCTGAATGCCGCAAATGTTTCCGATGGCGACATTCTGGTGGTCGATCCTGCAACACTATCCACTCTGGCTACGCCGAATCTGTTTGCCTTCGAATTCAACAACACGACGAGTGGTCCGGCCGGAGTACGCGCAGGGAATACACCGATTAACTTCGCGACCGGAGATTCGGCAGCGACTATCGCCCAAAAGATCCGTGACGCGGTCAACACTCAGACGACTGCCATGCGGGGCGTAACTGCCACTGCGAATGCGGGCGCGGTGACAATTTCTGGCAACGCATTCGATGCGCGAGTGACCTTGTCCGAAAAACTCAGCACGGGCATGTCCGTCGCGGCGGGCGGCATCAGTCAGCGACGGAACTTGGTCAACGTGACGTTTACACCCGAGCAACTCAATGCGGCGTTAGTCACTGATTATCGCTTCTATCAGTTGGTGAACACGAACGGGACCACGACCGCCACCGACGACACCATTCGAATTCCCACCTCCGTGGTCTACGACAACATTCACCACACGGCCGTGTTGGACTTCGGGAGCAACTTGCCGACCGCCACCTATCGATTGCAGATTGGAACGTCACCAGAAGCCGACGGCACGCTGGCGACGGCGATCCAATTGGGGACGTTGTTTTCTGGTTCCGGATTCCACGGTTCCGCCTACCTGGGAGACAATGGATTACTGGGCCAAGACGTTGATCTCTATCAGTTCTCGGTCAACTCAACGAGCGACCTGACGGTGACGGTGACGCCCGATTCCGCTCTCAACACGACGATTGAGTTGCTGGACAGCACGGGTGCCACCGTTTCGTCAACCGTTTTCACGAACACGGGAGCTGGAATCACGGAGACGTTGACCAAGGCGTCACTGTCCGGTGTCACGGCCGGTTCGACGTATTACATCCGTATCACCAGTACCGGATCAGCAACGACCGGCTCCTACCAGCTCGACATTGCGACGGTCGCCGCATTGAACATTGTCGATACCGCCAACAGCAGTTATGCGGGGGCGACGCAGCTCGGGGCCTTGGGTGCTGCGGGGAAGTCGCTTTCCTCTTCAATTCAGCCACAGACTGTTCCGCTTCCGCCGGTACCGGGAGCAAACGACGAACCAGGGCACCGCGTGTTCCCGGCCTTCCCGGGCGAAGATGAAACCCACAACGTCACCTCCGGAACGGTGCCGTCAACGGCCAATGCGGCGATCGCGTCCAGGCAGTACAACTTCGCGAACAGTTACGGTGCTGGCCTGACAAATCAGATCAGCGAAGGTCAAAAACAAATCGTTCGCCAGGTGTTCACTATTCTTAGTGCCTATACCGGTGTCGTCTTCGAAGAGTCGGCCGATTCTGGAATCCAGATTATTACCGGCGACGCGAATATCGGCGGCAATCCCATTCCTGGTCTCGGTGGCGGAAGCGTCACTATCAATTTGAGCTACAACAATGACGACGACTGGAACGGCGGCTGGATGGGGGTCTATCTGCATGAGATCGGCCATGCCCTGGGGCTGAAGCACTCCTCGGATCTACCCGGCGCGGCGATGGATACCGCGGCCGAATCCGCCAATCCACCTCCGGACCCGGCCGAGACGACGTACTCGGATTGGGACTTGGAGCATTTCGCTCGTCTTTACCCGTCGTTCGCCACGGACATCGATTTGTATCAATTCAACGTGACCACTGCGGGACGCATCACCGCCGAGATCACAGCCGAACGGCAAGCGCCCACCACCAGCCGGTTGGATGCGGCGCTGACTTTGTTCCGTGATCCCTTTGCCACGAAGTCGTCCGATTTCGCCGGCAGCGGAGCAACCATTAAGTTCACCGCCGCGAACGCCGGAACGATTGGAAATGACATTGTTCTGAATATCACCAAAAGCGTCCACTCGGGGGGTAACAACGGAAAGCCCACCATACTTTCCGTGAGCGGCCACACGATCAACGTTGACCTGGACTCGAATGGCACGACGGCCGCCCAATTCATCACAACTTTCAACGCTAATACGCAAGTGAATGTGTTGGTGCAGGTGTCGCTAACTTCGGCGGCGGCGACCGGAACGAGCAACATCGCCGCAGCCACCTCGGTGCCGGCGATCGCGTTGGCGGGTGGCAATCGCGAGGTCATCGCTCGCAACGACGACTACTACGGAGCGGATCCCTTCCTAAACGTGGATTTGCAGCCCGGGACGTACTACGTCGGGGTCACGGCCAAAGGGAACACGAACTACGACCCGACCGTCGCCGATTCGGGCTATGGTGGCAAGTCGCAGGGGGCGTACAACCTGCAATTGGGCTTCACATCAAGCGTCCTCTCCCACATTGTGGACACAGATAGCGCCACAGCGACCGCCTTGGACGGCGACGCCGACGTTCAGCCCGGCGGAGCATTCGATTTTTGGTTTGAGTCGGGTAACACGGTTTTCGTCGATAAGACCACCACGACGCCAGTCGCTCAGCAAGACGGTTCCGCGGCCAAGCCCTACAGCACGATTTCCGCGGGGTTGCTGCGAACGGGGTCGCGCATCGTCGTTCCCACCAGTGGAGCGGCCGGACTGCATGATGGCGATTACTTCACGATCAATGATGGCGTGAATTCGTCGAAGGTGTTCGAGTTTGATTTCGACGGCAATGTCGCGGGCAGCAATGTGACCCCCGTGTCATTGGCTCCGGTCTCGACCTCGCTGTCGGCGAACATGGATGCGGTCACCACTCCGATCACGTTTGGCGTCGGTTCATCGGCTGGATTCAGCATTGGTAACGTGATCCAGATTGATAGCGAGCGGCTACTGGTGACCGGCGTCGGTGCTGGCACACTCACGGCGACACGACTGGGGGGACAGTTTGGTGGCGCTGCCATGGCGACGCACAACACGGCTACAAGTCGCGTCGTGGCGGCAGCCATTCTCAAAGCGAACATTTCCTCCACACTGGCGACGTTTGACGTGGGATCAACGACCGGGTTGGTCGCTGGCAGCAGCGTCATTCAGATCGGTTCCGAGCGCATGTCCGTGGACACCATTGTGGACGCCGACACGATCACGGTCACTCGTGGTGTGGGGACGCTCGCGGCAGCACATAATTTGGGTGATTTCTACTTCAGCTATGGCACATCCACCGCAGTGGCGACGGCCATTGCAACCGCAGTCAACAGTCAGACGAGCGGAACGTTTACCACGACGGCGGTCGCGACGGGAGATCGCGTCGACTTGGCCAGCGTCGGCACGCTTAGCGTCAGTGGCGTGAAGAACCCAAGCAACACCAATGGGTTGTTGACGGCTCAGAACTTGATACGGATCGTGGGGAATGGCGGAGCCGACAACGACGTGATCACTAACTCGGACGCCACGCCCTATTTGGTCGGCATCGACGACTTGACTCCGGCGAACACCTTGGCCGATGGCCGCAATTTCGATATCCCGCAGGGAGTCACGGTCACGATTGATGGCGGCGCGGTCATTAAGCTGAAAAGCACGAACATCGACGTCGGAACGTCAACACTGGGCGCGGATCGGCAAGACGGTGCGATCCAGTTGCTCGGGACTCCCGATCGGCAAGTGTATCTGACCTCATTCCTCAACGACGCCATCGGTGGTAACTCCGGCGGGTCGACAGTGCCGGATGGTGGCAACTGGGGCGGCATTGTCCTGCGCCAGGATTCCGACATGAATGACAGTGTGTTCGGAGACCAAGACGGCAACGTCGTGTTTCTGAATGCGATCTATCAAGCCAACATCAGCTACGGGGGTGGGCAAGACTCGTTCAACAATGTTTGGAACGCGATTCACATTATCAGCGAGCGTCCGACCGTGGCGTTCACCAGCATCGTCAACTGTGCGGATTCCGCGATCTCGGCGAACCCCAATAGCTTCGATGACTCAAACGACCGCATCGGTCCAGACATCCACGGCAATCTTCTCACGGGCAATTCACAGAATGGTTTGTTCATTCGCATCAGTACGGACCCACAAAACGGAAACGTTCTCGACAAGTTGGATGTGAATGGCCGGTTCAACGACCGCGACATCACGCACCTCATCAAAGGCAACCTGCTCATCACCGGCAATCCCGGCGGAGCCATTAAGAATAATGAAGTGCAGCAGATCGACGTTCTGGGGCAACCGAGCGCCGGCTTCTTCACGCTGACGTACAACGGGCTGTTCGGCAGTCCTGCCGTTCCGGCCGAACTAACGACCATAACGCAAGCATTGACCATCGGCCAAACGACCATCACGGTCGACGACTCGACCGCATTAACCGCACTGGCTTCCGCGGATATGGACCCCGCCACGGCCGATTTCGATATCGTGGTCGGGACCGAACAGATGCGGGTGTTCAATGTCAGCGGCAATGTTTTGACCGTTGTCCGCGGCGTTAACGGCACCTCGGCGGTCGCTCACAACTTCACCGCGACGACCTCGTTGCTGACGGCTAACATCAACGCCAGCACGACCGGCACAACCCTGAATCCGATCGTCATTTCCAATCGGACGGGATTTCCCGCGACGTTCCCGTATGTGATCCAAATCGACAGCGAGCAGATGTTGGTGACGAATAACACCACGACTCTGCAAGTGACTCGCGGATACAACAGCACGACTCCCGCGCCACACACCTCAGGTGCCACGGTCTCGATTCTCGATGACGTGACTCTGTCGCTGACCACGATTCCGCTGGCCCGCACCGCCAATAAAGCGCAGATTCAAGCGGCCTTGGAAAAACTGGCGGGAGTCGGACCGGGCCGAGTGGCCGTGACAGGTGGCGACTTGCCCCAGGCACCAGTCAACATCGAGTTCACGAACCAGCTTGGCAGCCGAAACATCTCGCCGCTCACGGTGAACAATGCTCCCGCCGGACAGACGGCGATCACCAACGGGACGATCGTGTTGAGTACGGTCTCGGATGGCGGGTTTACGACAGCCCGGCCGGGCGGACGTTTGATGATTGACCCGGGAACCGTCGTGAAGTTGGGAGGAGCGCGGATCGAAGCGGAACGCGGCGTCGCCAACCTGATTGCCGAAGGGACCGACATCAATCCGGTGATCTTCACGTCCGTCAATGATGACCGTTATGGATCGGGAAGTGGCACTTTTGACCTCGCGAACGACGGCTTGAGCACTGCGGCGGTCAACGCCAATGCGCCGGACTTCGGTGACTGGGGCGGCCTGCTCATCAGTGCTGGCAGTCATTTGAGCCTCGATCATGCCTACATCGGCTACGCGGGCGGTCAAACGCCTTTGGAAGAATCGCTCGACGGAAGCTTCAACGCGATCGAAATTCAAGAGGCTTCGGCGCGAATTGCCAACACGACGTTCGAGTACAACGCCAACGGTGCCAGTTTGGGCGGCGACCGGAACAAGCGCGAGACCAATGGTGCGGCAGTGATCTTCGTCCGTGGCGCGCAGCCGATCATTGTCGACAATGTCTTCCAGAACAATAGCGGAGCGATGATCAGCATCGATCGCAACGCGCTCAAGGAGATTAACGTCATTGACTCCGGCCGGACCACCGGTAACAGCTTGAATGACTATCCGGAGTTCGCGAACAACCAGGGTCCACTCGTTCGCAAGAATCGCATGTCCAACGACTCGAATCTCAACGCCATCCTGGGAATGCAGGTGCGCGGCGGAGCGTTGGATACACAAACGGTGTGGGACGACACGGGCATCGTTCACGTCCTGATGGGTAGTGCGGTTGTCACCATCCAGACCTCGCTGACTGGGAACATCAGTGCGGGAGCGACAACATTTAACGTCGTAAATGCCTCCGTGTTTCCCGCAACGCCGTTTACCATTCAAATTGACAGCGAATGGATAAAAGTCACCGCTGTCACCGGCAATCAATTGACGGTCGCTCGCGGCCAATACAACACGGCTGCGGCAGCACATAATCAGTTATCTGGCGGAAACTCAAATCCTGTGGCACTGGTGACGGGCATCACGGATGACAAGTTCCACACGTTGGGTGGCTTGCGATTACAAAGTGCGCCGGATGCCAGCTTGGTGGTGAAGCTGGGGCCGGCGTCTGGCTTCGTGATCGGCAGTTCCAATTCCGATTTGGGAGACATTGTCGATCGCGTCGGAGCGTCGATGCAAATCATCGGTGCCCCCGGCTTCCCAGTTGTGATGACCTCGCTGTACGACGACCAGTACGGTGCCAGTCTCGACCCTTTGGGGTTCCCGCGGTCGGATACCAATGGGGACAACTCTAAACTCACGGCGAATTACACTGTGGGAAACACCACGCTCACGGTCGCCAGTACCGCCAGTTTTCCGGCCGCTGGATCATTCTTGGTGCTCATCGATCATGAGGTTCTGCGAGTGACTCGTGCGAGTGCCACGACGCTGACGGTCAACGCGACCGGACAGAACGGGACCGCCGCCACCAGTCACACCATTAATGCGCAAATCGGAATCGCTCCGGTGGCCGGTGACTGGGATCGCGTGTTGTTCGACAAGCACGCCAACGATGCCAACTTTGTTTCGGTCGTCGAAGTCGAAAAGCCGCTGACCAGTGGCATCGACACCAACGGAACCGTGATCGCTTCGCTCAACAACTCGCAGTTGCTGGGCGATCTCGCGCCGAATCTGTTCGTCGCCAACGAGAATCGCCGCGGCGGATTCGAAGTGCATGGCTACATCAGCCAGGATTCCCCCAACGACGTGGATGTCTACAGCTTCACCGCCGATGCAGGCACCGAAGTTTGGCTGGATATCGACAAGACGAGCGCCGCCCTGGATACCATCCTCGAAATCATCAATTCCAATGGAATCGTCCTGGCTCGTTCGCAGGGCATTGATCAATCGACACTCAGCCCGGTCTTTTTGACTCCCAGTACTGTCACGGCCTCAACGTTGATCAAGGCTCCCGAGCAAGGGGGTGACTTCTACGCCACCACGATTCGCGACGCGGGAATGCGCGTCACCTTGAACGGGAATGCAGGAACAACCAACACATATTTCGTCCGTGTCCGCAGCAATCCGTCTGGCTCGGTTCAGACCGGTACGGCCAATATCGACGATCTCAAGGGAGGTCTGACCAGCGGCCAGTACCAGTTGCAAATCCGGTTGCAGCAACGTGACCAGCAACCCGGTGTTACCGTCCAGTTTGCCGACATCCGTTATGCCACGACCGGCGTGGACGTGAAGGGGCTGCCCTATCACAACCCGCTCACCAGCGAAACAGGCGAGTTGACGGGGGACAATCAAGGTCGCACCGGAGGTCAATTCCTCGGCAACATCATGGCTTCCGACCTCAACAGCGTCGGAACCAGCGGTGCCTTGAGCGGTTCCAATGACGTCGACTTCTACAAATTTGATCTCGATTTCCAAGCGGTTCAAGTGGTTGCTGGCGTAAACGGTGGGGGAATGTCCTGGTCGGGAGTCATCGACCTCGATTGGGCGGATCGGAGCCTGACGCGGCCGGATACCACGGTGGCCCTGTTCGATTCCACGGGAAGTTTGATTTACGTCGGTCGGACATCGAATATCCTCGACGATCAACCGGCTACGGGCCCACTGAGCGTCGTGGAAGAAATGGCGCGCGGGAGCATCGGCACGCACGATGCCTTCATCGGTCCGATTTCCCTGCCAGCGGTCAATAACACGTACTATCTGGCGGTGGTCAACAATCAACAACTGCCTACCGCGCTGACGGCGACCTTTGATGGCACCAACACGTACAGTTCCGTGCGTTTGGAGCCGATCACCTCGATCAAGCGCATTGCCGAAGATCACATCGGCTTCACCGGCTATGACTCGAATGGGGTACAAGAGAATCCTGTCGGAGCCATCGATCGCTCGAATCCGGGGGCTCCCAGCGCCGCCGTGCCGCTGTTGAACATCCTCAATCAATATGCGCTCACCACGCAGGCCGTGCCGCTGACGTTTCAGGACATCGTTCTCTACACCCAGGCGCTGAACTCGTTGCAAACGGTTGATCCCTTGAACGCCAACCTTGCGACAACCATCAATACGAATCAGGGACTAAGTGGCCCACCAACGAATACCATCCAAGACGTCGTGATGCGTTCGAACGGCGTGTTCTACGGCTATGAGCGCGTCGATTCGAATAATGGCACCAACACCAATAACAGCACCTCCGGCAAGTTGGTGACGATCGACACTGGAACCGGAGAGGTCACCGACGTCGGTCTCGACAATATCCCGTCGGGATCACCGGCATCATCAACCTCAACAAGTGCTCCGGGCGGGACGAATTTTGAACAAGTTACGAACACGGACGACGTTGATGCGTTGACGTTCCGGCGGCGCGGGACCAACAGCTACGACCTGTTTTACTCCGTGCGTGAGATCGGCAATGCCGCCACCACCGGCGGTGCGTCGACGGTCAATTCCAAACTTTATGCGGCCACCAACGCCGGTAGCGCGGCGCTCGGTACTACGACGGGGTCCGGCACCGTTGCTACTGGAATCAAGGGAGACATCCAGTTATCGGGGACGAAACCGGGTTCGGCATCTCGGACCATCAGTTCTGGTATCATCAGTTTTCAGACTCGCGCTCAAGGCTCTCAGGCCACCGGAGTCAAGCTACAGATCGTCATGAACGCGTTTAATGGAGCGGGATCCGGAGTGAGCATTGCTACGGGGAACGGGACCGTTACTGCGACAGTCAACTACAACAACGATCCGGCTCTTAACTCCGGCGCCGGAGCGGCTGTGACTTCGCTTCAAACGGTGGTAGACGCGATTAATGCCAATTTCAACGCGCAGCGGATTATGACCGCAGTGGTGAGCAGTGGAAACGCCGGAGCGTTGATCCCAAACAATTCTGTCACGCTCACCGCAGACAGCAGCTTGGGTGGTACCTCTGGAACGGACGATGCGTCGGGAAAACACATTCAAGGAACCGTGACCGGACTGGCCTTCGGAATATTTACGGACGGAACTCTGTATGGCGTCACCAGCGGCGAAGGCACGGCAACCGGCGGCAGCCAGTTGATTTCCATCGACATCAGCACCGGAGCGGCGACCATCGTTCGCGATTTCACGTCGCTGGGAATTGGCACCAGCAGCGGCAACGGATTCCAGGGATTGTCTCTGGGGCCGCAAAACGCACCCATCGTCGTCGGAACGCTTGCTGCGAATATCACATCGGCGACTGCCAGTTTCACCATCAACATGCTCAATCCGTTGCCAACGGGAACATTCGATCTGCTGATTGGCGACGAACTGATGAGCGCCACCGCGTCCGGCAGTGTCGTGACCGTCACGCGCACCGCGAGCGTCGCGCATGGCCACTCGGCGGGTGACAGTGTCAGTATTCCGGGATATTTCGCGAAGACTTTATTCGCCGTCACGACAGATGGTCGCATGCTGGCACTGAACACCGATGCCACTCTCGGCAACATCGGCAATGGCATGATTGCATTCGACACCAACAACGTATCGCAGACCGTCAGCATCACGGGCACGCCGACGACGGGTAGCTATTTCACGCTGTCGTTCGATCATGACAATAATCCGGCAACCCCGACACAGACGACGGATCCCATCGCCTACAATGCGCCGGATGCTACAAGCTTAAATGAAATTCAACTTGTCAGCAGCCCAGCCGCCTATGCCGGCACCAGCAGCACCGGTAGTTACACACTGAGCTTCGTCAACAATCAGTACGATACAACCAGTTTGCAGACGGCCATTGATGATACGCAGACGTCATTCGCCATTGAAGACGCCACCGGGCTGCCCACCTCAAACTTCATCATCCGTATCGAAAACGAAGACATCCTCGTCAACACTCGCTCCGGGACGACCTTGACCAGCGTCACACGGCATGTCCACGGCACTGCGCAAGCAGCTCATGCCGCCGACACGGCAACCGTGTTCGAAGTCCTCACGACAGCAACCAGCGGATCCACTGGGATTCTTCCAAATGCGGATATTACCGTTGTCGATACAACCAGTTTTCCTGCTGCGGGAATCATTCGGATTGAAAACGAAGACATCTCTTACATGGGCAAGACAGCGACGACCTTCACCGGTGTCACTCGAAATGTGAATGGGACGACGATTGTCGATCACGCGACTGGTAAGACTGTGTTCCGTGTATTGACCACTGCTTCGATTTTGGCCACAGCTAACTCAGCGGCGGTTGCAACCTCTGTCCAGACGGCACTCACGAATGGTGGTGTGACCGGCACTGTGACCGGTACGGCGGCGACGTTGACGACGAATCAGACGGGAACCTTTTCTGCCAATGCCACGACTCTGAACGTCACGGCCGGCAGCACGACCAACTTTCCCAGTGCTGGACTGATCAGAATTGATCTCGAACAGATGACCTACACCAGCAAGACGACATCAAGTTTTTTGGGTTTGACCCGCGGAGTGAACGGCACCACTGCAGCGAGTCACACGACCGGCACGGCGGTGACGATGTCAGTGAACCAATTGCAATTCAGCGGTACTGACCTCGCGAGTCGCGATTTGATCCAACTGACGGCGGATCCGTCGAATTTGGATGGCAACGAGATTCAAACTATTGCGACCATGACTGGTCCTCTCCAAACCACCTTATCAGGAAACATTGATGACGGCACCGCCACCCCCCGAGTCATCCCAGTCAGTAGCACCACCGGCTTTCCGACGAGTGGGACGATCCTCATTGACTATGAACAGATCATTTATACGACAACTCAGTCAGGAACGCAGTTCGGAACGGTGGCGACAGGCGTGACTCGTGGAGCCAACGGCACGACCGCCGCCACGCACTCAGCAAATGCTACCGTCTATTCGGTGACCTCGTTTGCCTCTGGTGTGATCTTAGCCGGAGATTCCGTGATCCCCGTCAGCAGCATTGCAGGCTTTCCGTCAAGCGGAACGATCAGAATTGTTGATGCCGGGGGCACCTTTGAGGAGATCACTTACACTTCAACGCAGACGGGCCAGTTTGGGACCGCGCTCATTGGAGTGAACCGTGGGCAAAATGGAACGTCCCCAATGGGGCACAGTAGCGGTGCTGCCGTCGTCGCGGTGAGCACATTTACGTTGCGAATGACAGACCCCGCAAGCCTAGGCGGGACGACAACGACAATCGGCACATTCATCCCGTACAACGTCAGCGCGCTAACGTTGCAGGGACTGTTCGATACGGTATTGGGAGCTGGGCAAGCGATCGTGACAGGGACGCCGATGCCAGGTGGTGCGCCGGCGGCAGCCGGATTCCTGAAAGTGGAGTTCATCGGCACTCGCCAAGATGTGGACATGCCTGCGCTCGTGATCACTCCGACGCCTCAGTCGTCGAATATTGAACGTCAAGCCTTGACGATGTCGCCAGCGGGTTCGGTCGGGTCGACTTTCACTTTGTCTTTTGGTGGCTTTACAACCGGCAACATCGCGTACAACGCGAGTGCGTCCACCATTCAATCACAACTCAATCTCTTAACCAGCATTGGTACGAACGGTGTCACAGTCACGTCTTCAATTACGGGTGGGACGTTAAACACGGGGGCCACGTATTACATCGACTTCACCGGCTCGTCGTTTTTGGATTCAAACGTCGCCACGATTACCATCGATAATACGAACCTGATCGGAGCTTTCGTCGGCGTCAGCGCTAGCACGTTCACTTCTGCCGCCGTTGTGATCGACGGTAACTCAAGTTCATTCACCGCCATTGAAACCCGGAAGGGGCTGAGTCTCTCGGGCGTGGGCGTTCCGACTCCGGTGGGGATCTCGACACAGCAGGATGGCAATCTGAGTGTCTATGACGCATTGGTGGGCCTGGCGGGCATTGGCCCCACCGATATCTTCGTATCCTCAATTGGTAGTTTGGGACTTCCCACGAACTCGGCAGTGATTCGGTTCACCACATTGTTTGCTGGACAGCCCGCAAACACGTTAATCGTTGATAATTTTGGAATGGCAGGCGGCTCGAGCGCGTTGGTCACCACGACCGGTACGGTCAACGATTATCTGCCGGATAGTTTCATCATCACGAATACCGTATTGGCCAACAAAACGGGTTTGGCGTTCTCGCCGTTGGACATCAATTTGTGGCACCCGACGATGCGCTTAAGCGCATCGACCGGTCACGGCATCAATGACGCGCCAGACGACAGCCGTGCTCCATCTGGGAAAACCCACGATTTGGTGGGTGGCGTCGATACGAAAACCAGTGTGAGTGAGGCGTCGGGTGGCGCGAGCTTCTACTTCGGTTTGGAAGAGACCCGCGTGGGCACCGGAAGCACCAACACCAACTACTTCGCGTATCAAGCGAGTGCCTCGCAGTTGGGGGTCTTGGCCAATACCAGCAACGGTTGGCAAAGTGATCTCTCGTCGAATGCCGCCATTGGCGACAATTACAACACGCCCGGCGGAGCCTTCGGGCGGTTGAAAACGAATTCGATTAACTTGTCGGGATACACGGCGGCCGATAAGCCGACATTCTACTTCAACTATTTGCTGGACGTCGGGGACGGTGCTCCGTCTGGGGGCACGACCGGCACGGCCATGCGAGACAGCGCCCGCGTGTTTGTCTCGGTGGATGGTGGCACGCGCTGGAAGTTGGTCGCCACGAACAATGCCGCCCTGTCCACCGCGACGACGGCGGCCGAGCTGGGTCTGTTCCTGGCAGATGACTCGACCTACAACGTCGGCTCCCCAGTACAGCAGTTGTTCAGCACAACTACGTGGCGGCAAGCCCGCGTGGACATGTCGAACTTCGTGGGGAACGCGGACGTTCGCTTCCGGTTTGATTTTTCGACGGCTGGCAGCGTCGGCGAAGCCCTCAACCCCAATGCCCCCACCGCGAACAACGACGTCATGACGACCGATGCGTTCGGGGTATTTTCCGCCGAGGTCAACGGTTCGACTTTCGCCTCCACCGCCGCCCAGCGCGGCCAGAACAATAACCACGGCGGTTTCTACGTCGACGATTTGATTGTGGGCTTCGCGGAACGTGGCGAGATGGTCACGGCGGCTCCGGCCAATGTCAGTACGTTCACGGACCTCTACACTACCGGCTTCGCGTCTGGCCGCGCGGATTTCCTCAGCAAACAGCAACCGACTCCGCCGGCTCTATATCAAGCGGGTGCCTATCAATTCGAGATCCGCCAAGGGGCGGGATTCATGACGTTCGCGGACGATCCGACCAATCCAGGAACATTGATTCCTAGTGTCAAAAATCTATTCGACACCAACGCGCGGCTGATCGGCAGTCAGTACACCACGCTAACGTCCGTCTACACGACGCCCGTCGCGCCGGGCGATCAGAACGTCTTCCGTCCCCAAGGGATGGTGGTCATCCAAGGGAACTACGTCCATGACGTGTCCGGCTCCGGCATTGTGGTCGAGGCGGGCGCTCGCGACGTGAACAGTACGTTCCCGTATCCGGGAGTCGTCCGCAGTACACCCCAGGCGAATACAGCACAGTTGGTAACCAGCGCTGCTTTGATCAACAACGTCTTGGCGAATTTCGGGGGCGCAGGCATCCAATTCAGCGGCGACGCAACCGCCGCGCCACAGGCTGCCGTGCCGATGGGCAAGATCATCAATAACACCATCTATGGGGGATTGACTCCTTCCGGCACCGGTATTTTGATTCTCAATCGGGCCAGTCCGACGGTGATGAATAACATCGTGGCCAACACGACGACGGGCATTTCCGTGGATGCGTCCTCCTCCGGTTTGTCGTCGCCACCGGATGTGACCACCACTCTCTTTCAGGGAAACACCAGCAATGGCAACTATCCCGGCAGCAACTCCATTGCCGTGACGAATTCGGCGACTCCCTTATTCCTCAATCCCTCCGTGGGCAATTTCTACCTGGCACCCAGTCAGAACGGAAACTCGAACCGAGCCATCGACAGTTCCTTGAACGTTCGTGGGGAGCGCGCACTCTACACCATCGTGACCAACCCGCTCGGTTTTCCGACGCAAGACATGCTAGCTCCGGCGGGTGACCTTTATGGCCAGACGCGCGTGGCCGATAAATCCCCGAACTTTGATACTCCCGCCGGCCTGGGCACGAACATCTTCAAGGACCGCGGTGCGATTGAACTGGCGGACTTCCTCGGTCCCACATCATCACTGACCACGCCGCTCGACAATGCGGCCGGCGTCGACCTCGATCCCAGCAACACCAAAGTGTGGATCGATAATCCCGCATTGCTGACCGAGTTCATTGTGTCACTGTTCGATCCGGGAACTTTCCCGAACGCGGGTGTGGGTGTGGACGACAGCGGCATCGGTCTCATCAACGGATCGGCTTTCAAGCTGACGCAGATTGATATCACGAACTTCGCGAACATCCCTGCTGGCCGCGTGCTGGTGCAAGGTGTCGACTACACCTATGCCTACAACGCCAACACCAACCAGGCGATCTTCACCGCGTTGACCGTGTTCCCCTCCGAAGCTCGATACAACATTCTGATCGAAAATAATCCGACCGATCCGGATTGCATCAAAGACACGGCCGGCAATGCGATTCAGCAAAATCAAACGCCGAATGATGGCACCACACAGTTCAACATCCTGGTGACCAACGGCGTGAATGACCCACCAGTCAACACCGTGCCGAACGGCGTGACGTTGGTTGAGAATACGCTGTCCGCAGTGCCGCAGTCCCAGGCCTTCTCGCTCGCCGATGGCAATGCGATTTCCGTCAGCGATCCTGATGCCTTCATTGGCACCAATATCGTCGAAGTCACGCTGACTGCGGATCACGGAACATTCACCTTGCCGGCGACGTTCTTCACCACGCCAGCAACACCATTGACGCTCATGTCGAGCACGCTGGCGTCACCCAACGTTTACACGAGTGTGACGTTCCGGGGGACCATCCCCAACATCAACACCATGCTGGCGGGCGGAACCCTGGCCGCTGACAAACTGACGTTCACGCCCGCGCTGGACTACAACACCACGCAAGGTGCCGTCCGCCTGATGGTCAAAACCAATGACCTAGGCCAGTTCGCCCCCGGCAATATTCCTGCCGAGGACACGGACTACATCATCTTCAACGTCACGGCCGCGAACAGTACGCCTAAGGCGGTAGTCCCCGCTGCAACGCCGAAAACTCAGCTAAACATGGTCTCGGGACTGGGGACCGGGGCCGCCTTGCTCAACACGACGATTACCGTGGATCCCGATGCGACTACCCTATTTCCCGCCACACGGTTTGTGTTGCTCGTCGACAATGAGCCGATGTTCGCCACCGTCCTGACAGCAACCACAATTTCCGTCGTCCGCTCCGCTTCGACTGCCGTCACTCACCTTGATAATGCGGTTGTCTCTCTACCGATCGCCACTAATGAAGAAGTTCCTTATACGTTCGACGGATCCAATGCCAACCATATCATCACTGTTCTTGATCCTGACTCGGCCGACAATCCCAACCCGCTGACAACGACCAATGACCTGACAGATATGTCGGTTGATGAACGAGTGACTGTGACCGTCACCAATGGGGTGTTCAGCCTGGGAACCATAACGGGTTTAGTCTTCGTCAATCCCAGTGCATCGAACAACGGCGTCGACGATACCACCATGGTCTTCGAGGGGACTTTGGCCGAACTCCAAACAGCCCTCAACGGCTTGGTCTACAAGCCGACCACGGACTACGCTGGCCCGGCAACGTTGACGGTCACCATCAATGACAAGGGGTTTGCTCCAGTTGGAACGCCGCGCAGCGATACGGCCACCGTCACGATCGGCGTCAACCCGATCAATGACCCGCCGACGAGACCATTCACGACACCGACACCACCACCGGTGACTTCGCCATTGTCGCACACGTCGGCAGAAAATGGGGGAGCTCAGTCGGTTCAGCTCATCTTAGGCACGTTCTCGCCCGGCGGTGGCGCGGACGAGGCATCTCAGATCTTCGCTGGCTATGACGTTGTTGTTATTTCAACGACCGGAACCCCCCCCCTCTCGTTCTCAGCACCTCCGGCGATCAGCACGTCGGGCGTCTTAACTTACACGGCCACAGCCAACGCGAATGGCTCGGCATCGCTGTCGGTTTATCCGAAAGACAGTGCGGGGACGCCCTACTCACCGGCTCGCACGGCGATCCCATTTACCATCATTGTCGACCCCAAGAATAGTGAGCCGTTCGCCCAGTTCGACGCGGATCAGGATGGTACGTTCGACGAAGCGGTGGTGGACTTCAACGTGAGTGACATAGAAGATGATCCTCTTGTCCAACGAAGTCTGGGTTCAATGACCTTCCCCTTTGCGAAGTTCAATCCGGGGGCGCCTGGAGAGGGTGTCGGCACCGGAGGAGGCCAAAGTACAACCTTCATCCCGAAGTTTGCTGTCACTTACACAGTGACGACAGGAAACGTGACTCCCTTTTTCGTGCCCGGTTTCGAACCGGCGATAGACAACTTGGGCTACACGCTGACCTATACATTGGCAAAGGATGCCAGCGGCACTGTTGACATATCTGTCACCGTGATGGACGACGGTAGCGGAGTTGCCCCGAACGACAACATAGGCACGCGGAAGTTTGTGCTGACGGTCGCCGACGATGGTAGCGACGCCCCTGTGGCCAACCCGGACACGTACTATGTGAAGCAAGGCGGTATGTTCACGACATTGTTAACGCCAACGAATGGCGGAGTTCTGGCGAATGACGTTGATCCTGATTTGAATGCGACGCTCACGGCCGAACTAGTCACTGGTCCGACGCAATCTACCGCGTTCACGCTTAATGCAAACGGCACATTCAACTACACGCACAATAATTCCAGTTTTTCGGACAGATTCACGTACCACGCCAAGGATAACACGGGTAACTACAGTCTGACGTCGCCGACCGTTGACATCTATCTGAATACACCGCCTGTGTTCACAGGCTCTGGCACGTTCACCGGGCCGTTCTACGTCAACGAAAACACGGGGGTTTTCACTAGCTCGCAAACGGTCATGGCGAACGATTCGGATATACCGACGCAGACGTTGACATATACAGAGTTGACGGGCGGCACGGGCGGCAGCCTGTTTGACATTAGCTCATCGGGCCTGATCACGGTGGTTTCCGGAGCGGTCTTGGACTACGAGGCCACGGTCTCGCACTCTTATACGCTTATCGTACAGGTCAATGACAACGTCCCGAACGGCCAGAATTACCTCGTCAATACCACGGTGACCATCAACATCAACGACTTGACCGAGAATCTGGTGGTCACGCCGACGAATTTTGCGAACCCGTTTAATCCGTCGGCTTCACCCGTGGTGAATGTGACATTGATTCTGGTCGACTCAGACGGGGCCGGCCCGCTCACCCCCCGGTTGCACGTTTACAAAACCGGAACGACGTTTGATGTCGTCCCATCGCAAGATCCGATGAAGGTTCTTCAGGTGCTGATCACGGCACCGAACGACCAGGCAAACAAGGTGACGATGGACTTCGCCGGCGGAAGCGTGTTCCCGACAGGGACGCCATTCATCCTGACGGACCGCGTAGTCATCAATGGCGGGTCGGGAGCCTCTTTCAACGACACGCTCGAGTTGATCAATGGAACCACCTTTACCAATGACGTTCACACCTTCATCAGTTCCACTTCAGGCAACATTAGCATCGGGAATAGCGTGAGCTACTCGGGTGTGGAGTTGATGACCGATACCCTGACCGCGACGAACCGCTCCTTCAGCTTTGGGGCGACTGCGGACAACATCACACTCAACGATACGCTCCTCACCACGGATGGTCTCGATCTCCTCTCCAGTACCACCAGTAGCCCAACGGTCACGTTCAAGAATCCTTCAACCTCGTTG